>NZ_JBEXDZ010000020.1:0-78967 GCF_040606085.1 Streptomyces sp. NPDC005485
GTGCCGCCTTGGTGACGGTGAGCGGGATGTTGCCGGTGTTGCTGATGTCGAACGTCTTGGTGAGGGACTTCCCGCACGCTCGTCAGTGACAGCACCGCGTGCCCCGGCGGCACCCCCTGCGCCAGTTCGGAGGCGGACCAGCGCTCCCGCTCGACCTGTCGCACGGTGACGGCGTCCGTGGTCACGGCCTTCCCGGTCACCAGCTTGCGCAGGGCGTGGATGGCCCGGGTCATCGGCTGGTCGGCGAAGACGGTGTGCTTGGCGACGTCACGGGTCTCCACCCACTCCGTGCCCCACGCATGGGCGAACCGGCTGCCGTCCCAGGTGGTGACGCCGGAGAAGGCCATACGGCAGCCGACGGCCCCGTACAGCGGCCCGTGCAGCGCCTCGGGTACGTCGCCGATCGTGCGCAGCGCGAGCACCACGCCCGCGTTCTGGGACCGCAGCCGCTGAATCCGCCGTACGGAATCCGCGGTCAGCGCACCCGTGGCGTCATCGAGCACCAGACACGCGAAGTGAGACCGTTCGCCGCCGCTCTCACCCCCGCGCACCACCGCCGCGAACTGCGCCAGCACCAGCCTCGTGATCAGCCGCGAGGCCTCCTCGTGCCCGTGCTCGGGCACGTCGATGCGGACCCGCAGCGGATGGTGGGCGACGGCCCGCACGGAGAAGGGCCGCGCGCCGCCCGCACCGAAGAACTCGGCGAAGGCGGGCCGGTCCAGCAGCGCGAGCCGGTCGGCGAGCGCCGGACCGGGGTCCGCCGTGCTTCCGGCCTGCCGGGCCCGCGCTTCGAGCTCGCGGCGCATGGCGGCGTGCGCGTCGCCGGACAGTGCCTCCCGCAGGGAGGCCAGGGCGGAGGGCACGCCCTCCAGGAGTTCGCGCAGCTCGGGAAGGGAAGGGAAGACGCCGTGCACGGCCCGGTAGGGGCCGAGGAGTTGGGCGAGCGCGGTGGCGGCCCGCTGGCTGCCGACACCGTCCAGGTCTCCGACCAGGGCTTCGGCGAGGAAGGCGGCCGCTTCGTCGGGGTTCTCGGAGTCGGCGTACGGGTCGAGGTCGTGGACCGAGGCGGGGTCCCCGATCCGCACCACGACGTCGAACGCCGAGTCGGGCCCGAGGGGCGTACCGGCGGCCGCGACCACCACCACGGCGCACCGCCCGGTGAGCGCCTGCAGACCGAGCGATTCCACGACGGGCCGGACCAGGTGACGCGTCTTGCCGCAGCCGGACGGCCCCACGGCGAGCAGCGAGGTGCCGAGGGCGTCCGTGTCGAGGGCGGCGCCCACACCGCTGTAGGCGAGCGGGGTACGTTCCGCCGCCGTCCACCGGCCGATGCGCACCTGCCCCTCCCACGCGTCGTGCCGCATGGTGCGGGCGGGCAGATCCCGGGCGCCGGACGGGTGGGTCCAGGCCGCGGCGCCGTTGCGCAGCACGGTGTCGGTGAAGAGCGCGAGGCGGCTCGTGTCGCGCGTCGCGAGGTTCCAGGCGTGCCGTACCCGGGCGCAGTCCACGTCGTTCATACGGCCGGTGAGCAGCTCGGCGGTGAGCAGCTCGGCCGCCTGGTGCTGCCCGGCGGCGCGGAGCTCGGGCCACTGGGCGGGCGGCAGGGTCGCGACGGACGGTTCACGCGGGCCGTCGTTCACCCTGCCGCGGGCGGCGAGCCACTCCTTGCCGAGCGCCCACCAACCGCCGATGCGGGCGAAGGGCCACAGGACCAGCAGCGTGATGAGCGTGTACAGCAAGTCCGTCAGCAGCTGCGACTCGAAGATCTCGTAGCCGCCGGTGATCAGGACGAGGAGGGAGAACAGCGGCGCGACGACCGGCAGGGCGTCCCAGCCGACGCCGGGGAAGGCGTTCGGGAAGACGAAGCTCAGCGTGATCAGTGCGCCCGCGACCGCGAGCAGGGCACGGCCGGGCTGTCCCCGGCGGGTGACGAAGTGGCGTACGACGTCGGGCCAGCTGCCGAGGCGCCCCACGCCGTAGACGAGCAGGCCGAAGAACACGCCGTCGTAGACGACCCCCGCCTCCCGCCCCTCCATGCCCTTGGGGGAGGTGGTGCCGGCCCACCACCAGTCGTCCGGCGTGAACAGCTTCAGGACGGCCCACTGGTACGGCAGCCCGCCGTGCCGCCATACGGACCAGAGGAGAAGCGCCACCACCAGCGGCACCACGAGACCGATGATCGTGACCGGGGAGAGCCGCTCCGCCGCCTTGGCCGGGCGCGGTGTGCGGTAGCCGTACCGCCAGATCCCGGGCCCGGCGGCCGGCCGCGGCTCGTTCAGCCACTCCACGACGCTCGGCCGGTGCGCGGACGCCTGCTCGGGAACGGGCGGCGGCCCGGCGGGCACGGACGGCGGTCCGGCCGGCATCGCGGGCATGCCCGGAACCGGCGGCGGGGGCCCCGCGGGCCGCGGCACAGGATTCGCATGCGTACCCCGCGCGTCCTGCGTCCCGTCGCTGTTCATCGCCCTTGCCCCCTGACCAGCTGCTGCGTACACCGTCCGCGAGTCAATCTAACGCCCCCGCAAGGGGAGTTCACCGCTTACGCGGCCGGGTCCGCCTCGCCGGGCCGGCAGGCCTCTATGTCCACGGCGGACAACCCGAATCGCCGACAACGCCCACATGGAGCATGCCGACCCTCCGCTCCCCGCCCTAGCCTGCGAGAAAAGAAGGCAAGCGTCCGAAAACACCCCCGCCCGGAACACCCGCCCGCCGGGAGCCGTCCGGTTCGCAGGATCATCATCAGGGAGCCCCTCATGACCGCACTTCCGCAGGAGCGCCGCGTCGTCACCGCCATCCCCGGCCCGAAGTCGCAGGAACTGCAGGCCCGCCGCCTCGCCGCGGTCGCGGCCGGTGTGGGGTCCGTGCTGCCGGTCTTCACCGCGCGCGCGGGCGGCGGGATCATCGAGGACGTCGACGGCAACCGCCTGATCGACTTCGGCTCCGGCATCGCCGTGACGTCCGTCGGCGCCTCCGCCGAGGCCGTCGTACGCCGCGCCTCGGCGCAGCTCCAGGACTTCACGCACACCTGTTTCATGGTCACGCCGTACGAGGGCTACGTCGCCGTCGCCGAGGCGCTCGCCGAGCTGACGCCGGGCGACCACGCCAAGAAGTCGGCGCTGTTCAACAGCGGCGCCGAGGCCGTCGAGAACGCCGTCAAGATCGCCCGCGCGTACACCAAGCGCCAGGCCGTCGTCGTCTTCGACCACGGCTACCACGGCCGTACGAACCTCACGATGGCGCTGACCGCCAAGAACATGCCGTACAAGAACGGCTTCGGCCCGTTCGCGCCCGAGGTCTACCGCGTGCCGGTGGCGTACGGCTACCGCTGGCTGACCGGCCCCGAGAACGCCGGCGCGGAGGCCTCCGCCCAGGCGATCGACATGATCAACAAGCAGATCGGCGCCGAGAACGTCGCCGCGATCATCATCGAGCCGGTGCTCGGCGAGGGCGGCTTCATCGAGCCCGCGAAGGGCTTCCTGCCGGCGATCAGCAAGTTCGCGTCCGACAACGGCATCGTCTTCGTCGCCGACGAGATCCAGTCCGGGTTCTGCCGCACCGGCCAGTGGTTCGCCTGTGAGGACGAGGGCATCGTCCCGGACCTGATCACCACCGCCAAGGGCATCGCGGGCGGCCTCCCGCTCGCCGCCGTCACCGGCCGCGCCGAGATCATGGACGCCGCGCACGCGGGCGGCCTGGGCGGCACCTACGGCGGCAACCCGGTGGCCTGCGCGGGTGCGCTCGGCTCGATCGAGACGATGAAGGAGCTCGATCTCAACGCCAGGGCGAAGGCGATCGAGGCGACGATGAAGACCCGCCTGACCGCCATGCAGGACAAGTTCGACATCATCGGCGACGTCCGCGGCCGTGGCGCCATGATCGCCATCGAGCTGGTCAAGGACCGCGACACCAAGGAGCCGAACGCCGAGGCGACCGCCGCGCTCGCCAAGGCCTGCCACCAGGAGGGCCTGCTGGTGCTGACCTGTGGCACGTACGGAAACGTCCTCCGCTTCCTGCCGCCGCTGGTCATCGGCGAGGACCTCCTGAACGAAGGCCTCGACATCATCGAGCAGGCCTTCGCCCGCATCTGACGCCCCACCCGCCCCACGGCCGGATTCCGCTTCACTCGTGTGGGTGAACGCGGGCCCTTCCGGCGCCTCGGCGGCAAGGGTCAGAGCGTGTGAAGAAGGTGTGCGAGGTGCATGACGGGACGCGATTCCGCCTGTCGGACCCGCACCCCCTGCCGTAGGTTCTATGCAGATGAGAGATACACCCCGCCCACAGGGGACTGTGGGCGACACCGGGTCGGGGCCTCCCCAGCTTCGCCCTGGTCGTGCCCTCGCGCACACACTCGGAGCCTCTGGCTCCGGATCTCCTCACCGATCGGACAGTCGCCCGCCCCAAACCCCCCGGGGCGTGCGACAACCCGATCCGGACGGCCGCCTCGGAACTACCCCCCCTGTTCCGGGGCGGCCGTCCTCTTTCGGACTCCTCGGGCTTCTCGGATTCTTCGCTCTTCCGGCCGTCCTCTTCGCCCTGATCACCTGGCAGGTCGTCGTGGGCGGCCCTCTTGCGCGCGCGGACGAACGCCTCAGCGCCGCCGTCGTGCAGCCCGAGCGGATCTACGGATTCCTCTCCGACTTCGGCAACAGCACGGTCGCCGTTCCCGTCCTCGCCGCCGTCCTGGTGTACGTCGCATGGCGCGCCCGGGCCGCCCGGCTGCCGCGCTGGTGGCTGGAACCGGCCGCCGGGGCCGTACTCATGGCCGCCGTACCGGCGCTGGTCGTCCCCCTGAAGGAACTGACCGCCCGGCCGGGCCCACCGACCATGGGCCCGGACTCGGGAACCGCCTTCTACCCCTCGGGCCACACGGCGACCGCCGTCATCGCCTACGGCACCGCGACCCTGCTCCTCCTCCCCTGGCTGCACGGCCGCCGCAGCCGCCGCGCCCTGCTCGCCGCCTGCGCCGCCCTCAACCTCGCGGTCCCCTTCGGCCTGATCCGCCGCGGCTACCACTGGCCCCTGGACGTGGCGGGGAGCTGGTGTCTGTGCACGATGCTGCTCGCCGCGCTGTGGCTCTTCCTCAGCCGAAGTAGCCGTCGAAGTTCTTCGAGAACTCCCCGTTCGCGAAGCGGTCCCAGTTGACCGACCAGGTCATCAGGCCGCGCAGGGCGGGCCAGGTGCCGTGGGTGGCGTACGAGCCGCAGTTGGTCTTCCTGGTCAGGCAGTCCAGGGCCTTGTTCACCTCTGCCGGCGACACGTATCCGTTGCCCGCGTTGGTCGTCGCCGGCATGCCGATCGCGATCTGATCGGGGCGCAGCGGCGGGAAGACGTTGTTCGCGTCGCCCGCGACCGGGAAGCCGGTCAGGAGCATGTCGGTCATCGCGATGTGGAAGTCGGCGCCGCCCATGGAGTGGTACTGGTTGTCGAGGCCCATGATCGACCCGGAGTTGTAGTCCTGGACGTGCAGCAGCGTCAGGTCGTCGCGCAGGGCGTAGATCACCGGGAGGTACGCTCCCGCGCGCGGGTCCTGGCCGCCCCACTTGCCGGTGCCGTAGTACTGGTACCCGAGTTGGACGAAGAAGGTCTCCGGCGCCATCGTCAGCACGAACTTCGTGCCGTACTTCGCCTTCAGGGTCTTCAGGGCCGAGATCAGGTTGACGATCACGGGCGTGGTCGGGCTCCTGAAGTTGGTGTCGCTCGCGTCGAGGGAGAGTGAGTGGCCCTCGAAGTCGATGTCCAGGCCGTCGAGGCCGTAGGTGTCGATGATCTTCGAGACCGAGGACACGAAGGTGTCGCGGGCCGCCGTCGTCGTCAGCTGGACCTGGCCGTTCTGGCCGCCGATGGATATCAGGACCTTCTTGCCCGCCGCCTGCTTCGCCTTGATGGCCGCCTTGAAGTCGGCGTCGCTCTCGACGCTCGGGCACTCGGTGACCGGGCAGCGCGTGAAGCGGATGTCGCCGGAGGTGGTGGAGGTGGGTTCGCCGAAGGCGAGGTCGATGACGTCCCAGCTGTCGGGGACGTCGGCCATCCGCGTGTAGCCGGCGCCGTTGGCGAAGCTCGCGTGGAGGTAGCCGACCAGGGCGTGGGCGGGCAGGTCGGTGGAGCCGCTCGATCCGGCCGATGTCGTCGCGGTCACCGCCGCCGATCTGGCCGACTCCCCCGCGGCGTTCACCGCGGCGACCTGGAAGCTGTACGCGGTGGAGGGCGCGAGGCCGCTCACGGTGGCCGAAGTGCCGGTCGCCGTCTGGACTTTCGCCCCGTCGCGGTAGATCGCGTAACCGGTCGCGCCGGAGACCGCGGACCAGGAGAGGGGGACGCTGCTGGACGTGACGGTGCCGGCCTTGAGGCCGGTGGGCGCGGCGGGCGGCTGACCGGCGTCGACGCCGGGGCCGGTCAGGGAGACGTCGTCGGCGTAGTAGGCCCCGGTGCCGTACCAGCCATGGGTGTAGATCGTGACCTTGGTGGTGGACGCTCCGGTGCGGAAGGTGCTGGTGAGGTGCTGCCAGTCGGGGGCGGACTGGGTCCAGGTGGAGACGTCGGTGGTGCCGGTGCCGCTCGCGCCGAGGTAGACGTAGCTGCCGCGGACGTATCCGGCGAGGGTGTACTGCGAGTCGGGTTTGACGGTAACTGTCTGCGCGCACTGGGCGTTGTCGCTGCCGGCCGGGGTCGCCTTCAGCGCGGAACTTCCGCTGCGCACAGGTGAGTTGACGCTCGCACCGCTGCCCGCGGTACAGGTCCAGCCGTCCAGGCCGGACTCGAAGCCGCCGTTTCGGGCGAGGTCCGCGTCGGCCGCACGGGCGGCCGACGAGAGCGCGGTCATGCCGGGTACGGCCAGGAGGACGGCCGTGCCCACAGCGAGAAGTCGGCGACGCGCGAGTGGTCTGGTGCGATCCACAACTGCCTCCAGGCATGGGGGGATTCAGGAGGGTGGAGCGCGCCCAATTTGGTCCAGACCAATTCACTTGTCAAGACCTCTGACGGTCAGCGGTCCTCCTCCATGGCGAGACCCGCGGCCGCCTCGTGCATCGCCAGTTCCAGCAACGCCGGGTCGGTGAGGGTGCCCGAACCGTCCGGCGGGACGAGCCAGCGGACACTGCCGCTCGACCGTCCGGGGTACGGCACCACGATCCACGTGCCGCGCCCCGCCGTGCGCACCCCCGTGCCCAGCCACCGGGCCGCCGTGCCCGCGGGCACGAAGAAGCCCATCCGGGCGTCGCCGAAGTCGACGAGCACCGGGCCGGGTTGGTCGATCACGCGGGTCAATACGTCGAGCGTGGGATAGCCGAGAGCACCCGGCAGGATGAGCACGTCCCAGAGTTTTCCCGCCGGAAGCAGCGCGACCCCGAGGGGGTTGCGCTCCCATTCCCACCGGCAGGCCTCGGGATCCGGAGCCACGGATGCCAGCCACTCGACCGCGGTCTTGGCCCCTGTCATGACGGAACCTCCCTCTTTCTCGTGTGGACGCCAGTCGCGTCACAGGAGAGAGGGAGGTCCCCGGCCGAGCATTACGCGGGTTTCCTCTACCAGTTGGTAGTGAACCGCGTCACTGCGGTTGAGCAGGGCGTACGCCGTTGGATCAAGGGCGCTTCGATGCGCCCCCGTGCCCCGCCGGACGTCAACTGTCGAAGCCCAGCCCCAGCTTGTCCATCGTCTTCAGCCACAGGTTGCGGCGCCCGCCGTGCGCGTCCGCGCGGGCCAGCGACCACTTGGTGAGGGCGATGCCCGTCCAGGCGAAGGGCTCGGGCGGGAAGGGCAGCGGCTTCTTGCGGACCATTTCGAGGGAGGTGCGCTCCGTGGTCTCGCCCGACAGCAGGTCCAGCATCACGTCCGCGCCGAAGCGGGTCGCGCCCACGCCGAGGCCCGTGTACCCGGCCGCGTACGCGACCTTCCCCTGGTGCGCGGTGCCGAAGAAGGCAGAGAAGCGCGAGCAGGTGTCGATGGCGCCGCCCCACGCGTGCGTGAACCGCACGCCCTCCAGCTGCGGGAAGCAGGTGAAGAAGTGCCCGGCGAGCTTCGCGTACGTCTCCGGGCGGTCGTCGTACTCGGCGCGCACCCGGCCGCCGTACGGGTAGATCGCGTCGTACCCGCCCCACAGGATGCGGTTGTCGGCGGAGAGCCGGAAGTAGTGGAACTGGTTGGCGCTGTCGCCGAGTCCCTGGCGGTTCTTCCAGCCGATGGAGGCGAGTTGGTCGGCGGTCAGCGGTTCGGTCATCAGCGCGTAGTCGTAGACCGGCACGGTGTACGACCGCACGCGCTTGACCAGGTTCGGGAAGATGTTGGTGCCGAGCGCGACCTTGCGGGCGCGGACCGAGCCGTACGGCGTGCGGACGGCCATCCCGGCGCCGTACGCCTTCAGGTCGAGCGCGGGCGTGTTCTCGTACACCCGCACCCCCAGCTGCACGCAGGCGCGCTTGAGGCCCCAGGCGAGCTTGGCGGGGTGCAGCATGGCGACGCCGCGACGGTCGTGCAGGCCGGCCAGGAAGGTCGGCGAGTCGACCTGCTCGCGGACCGCGTCGGCGTCCAGGAACTCGACGCCCTCCGCGAGGCCCGCGCGCTCCAGTTCCTCGTACCACTCACGCAGTTCGGCCGCCTGGTGCGGCTCGGTGGCGACGTCGATCTCGCCGGTGCGCTCGAAGTCGCAGTCGATGGAGTAGCGGGCGACCGCCGCCTCGATCTCGTCGAGGTTGCGGGCGCCCAGCTCCTCCAGCTTCCCGATCTCGTCCGGCCAGCGGGTGAGCCCGTTGGCCAGACCATGGGTGAGCGATGCGGCGCAGAAGCCGCCGTTGCGGCCGGAGGCGGCCCAGCCCACCTCGCGGCCCTCCACCAGCACCACGTCCCGCTGCGGGTCGCGCTCCTTGGCGATCAGCGCGGTCCACAGTCCGCTGTAGCCACCGCCGACGACGAGCAGGTCGCAGGTCTCGGCGCCGGTGAGGGCGGGCTCGGGGCGGGGCTTTCCGGGGTCGTCCAGCCAGTACGACACCGGCTGGGCTTCGGAAAGAGACTTCGTCCAACTGCTCATGGCGCCTGGGGCCATGATTTCAACTCCCTACGAGCGTTATGCCTTTTGCCTGTTCCGACGGTTTCCTACGACCATGGCGAACAGGACGAACAGTACGGCGATGAGGAACATGGCCGTACCGATGACATTGATCTGAACGGGTGTTCCGCGCTGCGCCGAACCCCAGACGAACATGGGGAAGGTGACGGTCGAGCCCGCGTTGAAATTGGTGATGATGAAATCGTCGAAGGAGAGCGCGAAGGCGAGCAGTGCGCCCGCGGCGATTCCGGGGGCCGCGATGGGCAGCGTGACGCGCACGAAGGTCTGCACCGGCCCTGCGTACAGGTCCTGCGCCGCCTGCTCAAGACGCGGGTCCATCGACATCACACGTGCCTTCACGGCGGTGACGACGAAGCTGAGGCAGAACATGATGTGGGCGATGAGGATCGTCCAGAAGCCCAGCTGGGCGCCCATGTTGAGGAACAGGGTGAGCAGCGAGGCGGCCATGACGACCTCGGGCATCGCCATCGGCAGGAAGATCAGCGAGTTCACCGCGCCGCGTGCGCGGAAGCGGTAGCGGACCAGCGCGAAGGCGATCATCGTGCCGAGGACCGTGGCGCCGAGCGTCGCCCAGACGGCGATCTGCAGGCTCAGCGAGAGCGAGCCGCACATGTCGGCGACGCCGCACGGGTCGCGCCAGGCGTCCGTGGAGAAGTTCTGCCACTCGTAGTTGAAGCGCCCCTTCGGCTTGTTGAAGGAGAACACCGTGACGACGACATTGGGCAGCAGCAGATATCCGAGCGTCAGCAGTCCCGCGATGACGACGAAATGACGCTTGAGCCAGTTGACGACGGCCATTTAAACCAGATCCTCCGTCCCGGACTTACGGATGTAGAACGTGACCATGAAGAGGATTCCGGCCATGAGGATGAACGAGAGCGCCGCGGCTGTCGGATAGTCGAGAATCCGCAGGAACTGCGTCTGGATGACGTTGCCGACCATGCGGGTGTCCGTGGAGCCGAGCAGGTCGGCGTTCACGTAGTCACCGCTGGCCGGGATGAAGGTCAGCAGTGTTCCGGAGACGACGCCCGGCATCGACAGCGGGAAGGTCACCTTGCGGAAGGTGGTGAACGGCCGCGCGTACAGGTCGCCCGCCGCCTCGTGCAGCCGCCCGTCGATCCGCTCCAGCGAGGTGTAGAGCGGCAGGATCATGAACGGCAGGAAGTTGTACGTCAATCCGCAGACCACCGCGAGGGGTGTCGCGAGGACGCGGTCGCCGGCCGTGATGCCGAGCCAGCTGGTGACGTCCAGGACGTGCAGCGAGTTGAGGGCGCCGACCACCGGGCCGCCGTCCGCGAGGATCGTCTTCCAGGCGAGGGTGCGGATCAGGAAGCTGGTGAAGAACGGCGCGATCACCAGGATCATGATCAGGTTGCGCCAGCGGCCCGCGCGGAAGGCGATCAGATAGGCCAGCGGGTAGCCGAGCAGCAGGCACAGGATCGTCGCCGAGCCCGCGTAGAGGATGGAGCGCAGGAACTGCGGGTAGTAGTCGACCAGCGCGTCCCAGTACGTCTGGAAGTGCCAGGTGACCTTGAAGCCGTCCTCCAGGGAGCCCGTCTGCACGGACGTGGAGGCCTGGTAGACCATCGGCAGCGCGAAGAAGACGATCAGCCACAGCATGCCGGGCAGCAGCAGCCAGTACGGCGTCAGGCGGCCCCGTTTGCGCGGCGGCTTCTTCTCGGGCGCGCTGGGCGCGAGAGGCGGTGGCGCCTCGGTGAGCGTCGACATCAGGCGGCCTCTTCCTCGACCGACTCGACACCCGCGTCTATGTCCTGCGCCGCGTCCAGGCCGAAGGTGTGCGCCGGGTTCCAGTGCAGGACGACGTCGGTGCCGGGCACCAGCCGGGGGTCGCGGTCCACGTTCTGGGCGTAGACCTCGAACTCCGGGCAGACCGCGCTGTCGATGACGTACTGCGTGGAGACGCCGATGAAGCTGGAGTCGGCGATCTTTCCGGTGATGCGGTTGCGGCCCGCCGGGATCTCCCCTGCGTCGTCGGCGTGCGTCAGCGAGATCTTCTCGGGGCGCACGCCGACCAGCACCTTGCCGCCGGTCGCCGTGGGCGCCGAACATCGCGCCTCGGGCAGCATCAGCTTGCCGCCGCCGGCCCTGAGGACGATCTCGTCGCCGCTCTTGGAGTCGACCTCGGCCTCGATGAGGTTGGAGGTGCCGAGGAAGTTGGCGACGAACGTGGTGTTCGGGTTCTCGTAGAGGTCGGCGGGCGAGCCGAGTTGCTCGACGCGGCCTCCGTTCATCACGGCGACCGTGTCGGCCATGGTCATGGCCTCCTCCTGGTCGTGCGTGACATGGATGAAGGTGATGCCGACCTCGGTCTGGATGCGCTTGAGCTCCAGCTGCATCTGGCGGCGCAGCTTGAGGTCGAGGGCGCCGAGGGGTTCGTCGAGCAGGAGCACCTTGGGCGTGTTGATCAGCGCGCGGGCCACGGCGACACGCTGCTGCTGGCCGCCGGAGAGCTGGTGCGGCTTCTTGCGGGCCTGCTCGCCGAGCTGGACGAGCTCCAGCATGTCCTCGACCTGCTTCTTCACCGACTTGATGCCGCGCCGGCGCAGACCGAAGGCGACGTTCTCGAAGATGTCGAGGTGCGGGAAGAGGGCGTACGACTGGAAGACGGTGTTCACCGGCCGCTTGTACGGCGGCAGGTTCGTCACGTCCTGGTCGCCGAGCGAGACGGTGCCCCCGGAGGGCTCCTCCAGGCCGGCGATCATGCGCAGGGTGGTGGTCTTGCCGCAGCCCGAGGCGCCCAGCAGGGCGAAGAAGGAACCCTGCGGCACGGTCAGGTCGAGCGGATGCACGGCGGTGAAGGAGCCGTACGTCTTGCTGATCCCGGAGAGGCGGACGTCGCCGCTGTTGTCATTCGTCATCGTGGTCACGCCCCTGTGAGCTTCGCGAACTTCTCTTCGTAGGCCGTCTCTTCCTTCTGGCTCAGTGAGCGGAAGGCGTGCGACTTGGCGGCCATGGCCTTGTCAGGAATGATCAGCGGGTTGTTCGCCGCGTCCTTGTCGATCCTCGCGAGATAGGGCTTCACCCCGTCGACGGGACAGACGTAGTTGATGTAGGCGGCGAGTTTCGCGGCCGGCTCGGGCTCGTAGTAGTAGTCCATGAGCCGCTCGGCGTTCGTCTTGTGACGTGCCTTGTTGGGGATCAGCATGTTGTCCGTGGACGTCAGGTAGCCGCTGTCCGGGATGATGAAGTCGACGTCCGGGCTGTCCGCCTTGAGCTGGACGACGTCACCGGCCCAGGCGACACAGGCCGCGAGGTCGCCCTTGGTGAGGTCGGACGTGTAGTCGTTGCCGGTGAAGCGGCGGATCTGGCCCTTGTCGACGGCCTTCTGGAGGCGGGCGATCGCCGCGTCGTAGTCGTCGTCGGTGAACTTCGACGGGTCCTTGCCCATGTCCAGCAGCGTCATGCCCATGCTGTCGCGCATCTCCGAGAGGAAGCCGATGCGCCCCTTGAGCTTGGGGTTGTCGAGCATGTCGGAGATCGACTTCACCTCGATGCCGTCGAGCGCCTTCTTGTTGTAGGCGATGACGGTCGAGATGCCCTGCCAGGGGTACGAGTAGGCGCGGCCCGGGTCCCAGTCGGGGTTGCGGAACTGCTGCGAGAGGTTGGTGTAGGCGTGCGGCAGGTTGGCCGCGTCCAGTTTCTGGACCCACCCGAAGCGGATCATCCGCGCCGCCAGCCAGTCGGTGACGACGATGATGTCGCGTCCGGTGTCCTGGCCCGCCGCGAGCTGCGGCTTGATCTTGCCGAAGAACTCGACGTTGTCGTTGATGTCCTCGGTGTACTTGACCTTGATGCCGGTGCGTTCGGTGAACGTGTCGAGCGTGGGGTGGTGCTTCTCGCTGTCGTCCACGTCCATGTACTCGGTCCAGTTGGAGAAGTTGATCGTCTTCTCCTTGGCCGAGTGGTCCTCGGCGGAGACGCCGCCCTGGGTCTTGCCGGCGGCGGGGATCCCGCAGCCGCTCAGCGCCCCGAGACCGCCGACGGCGAGCGCGCCGCCGGCGGAGGCGCGCAGCAGTGAACGGCGGCTGAGAGAGGCCCTGCCGTTCCTGTAACTGCGCCGCATGGCGGCCAGTTGGACCGGGGAGAGTCGGTCGGGCTCGTACTGCTCCATGCTCGTGGTGCCTTTCCGGAGTGTCGCGGCCTGGTCTCGGCCTGGTCTGCCCCCTGCGGTAGCCGGCCGGTCGCCGGCGAACGGTCGGTCGATCCCGGCCGACCGTCGCCCGCGACCGGTCGGCCGGCTACGGCCGGTCCCCGAAGATCGTGCGGTGCCAGCCCTTCCTGACCTCCGCCGTGTTGTCGAACATGACGTGCTTGATCTGGGTGTACTCCTCGAACGAGTACGCCGACATGTCCTTGCCGCTACCGGACGCCTTGTATCCGCCGTGCGGCATCTCGCTGATGATCGGAATGTGGTCGTTGACCCACACGCAGCCCGCCTTGATCTCGCGGGTGGCGCGGCCCGCCCGGTACACGTCGCGGCTCCACGCGGAGGCGGCCAGCCCGTACGGCGTGTCGTTGGCGAGCCGGATGCCCTCGTCGTCGGTGTCGAAGGGGAGCACCACCAGGACGGGACCGAAGATCTCGGACTGCACGATCTCGCTGTCCTGGGCGGCGCCCACGACCAGGGTGGGCCGGTAGTACGCGCCGCTCTTGAGCTCTCCCTGGGGGGCCTCGCCGCCGGTGACGACCTCGGCGTAGGCGCGGGCGCGGTCGACGAATCCGGCGACGCGGTCGCGCTGGGCGTGCGAGATCAGCGGGCCGAGGTCGGTGCCGGGCGCGAAGGGGTCGCCCACGCGGACGCTCGCCATGAGGGCGGCCGTCTTCGCGACGAACTCCTCGTAGAGGGGCCTTTGCACGTACGCGCGCGTGGCGGCCGTGCAGTCCTGGCCGGTGTTGATGAGCGAGCCCGCGACCGCGCCGTGCACGGCGGCGTCCACGTCGGCGTCGTCGAAGACGACGAAGGGGGCCTTGCCGCCCAGCTCCAGGTGGAGCCGCTTGACGGTCGAGGTGGCGAGCTCGGCGACCCGCTTGCCGACGGCGGTGGACCCGGTGAAGGAGGTCATGGCGACGTCGGGGTGGCCGACCAGGTGCTCGCCCGCGTCCTTCCCTGTGCCCGTGATGATGTTGACGACCCCGTCGGGGATCCCGGCCGCGGTAGCCGCCTCGGCGAACAGCAGCGAGGTGAGCGGGGTCAGCTCGGCGGGCTTCAGCACGATCGTGTTGCCCGCGGCGATGGCCGGGAGGATCTTCCAGGCCGCCATCTGGAGGGGGTAGTTCCAGGGCGCGATGGAGCCGACGACTCCGATGGGCTCACGGCGTACGTACGAGGTGTGGTCGCCGGAGTACTCGCCCGCGGACTGCCCCTGGAGGTGCCGGGCCGCGCCCGCGAAGAACGAGGTGTTGTCGATCGTGCCGGGCACGTCGAACTCACGGGTGAGTTTGAGGGGTTTGCCGCACTGCAGGGACTCGGCCTGCGCGAATTCCTCGGCGCGGTCGGCGAGCACGGCGGCGAAGCGGTGCAGCGCGTCGGAGCGCTCGCCGGGGGTGGCACCCGCCCAGCCGGGGAACGCCTGACGAGCCGCGGCGACGGCCGCGTCCACGTCCACGGTGCTCGCCAGTTCGTACGAGTAGACCTCGTCGCCGGTGGCGGGGTCGACCACCGCGTGCGTGCGGCCGGAGGTGCCCTTGGTCAGCCGCCCGGCGATGTACTGGGCGCCGTCCGCGAAACGGTCCTGCGCCTGGAAGCGATGGCCCGCATTGTGCATGTCGCTCTCCTCCGCCACCCTCCCCGTCCAGCGGGGGTCGGCGTAGCTCCAGCTCGATTTGAGTGCCGATCCTGACAGAGCAACGGCACTCCAACAAGTGATTCCGTTGTTGCCTTTTGGTTACGCGACGAATTCTGTCGATCAGTTAAGGAAAGCGTCGACCAGGTGTCGAGTCCACCGGGAAAAGGCAGGACGGAGTGTCAGTGGTGCGTGCCAGACTCGCGTGCATGGGGAAGATCGATTCTTGGGAAGTCCTGACCAGGGAAGTCCGCGCGGGGGCGAGGGTCAAGTACCTGTACTTCTGGGGGCACCGGCCACGTCGCGCCGGGCAGGTCGACGCGAGCTGTCTGAGCCAGTGGTGGCCGTCGCCGTTCACCGTGGAAGGGGTGCGCTATGCGACCGCCGAGCACTGGATGATGGCGGGCAAGGCGCGGCTCTTCGGGGATGCGGAGGCGGAGCGGCAGGCCGTCGAGGCACGCAGTCCCGCGCTCGCCAAGAAGGTGGGGCGGCTGGTGCGCGCCTTCGACGACTCCGTGTGGGATCGGGAGCGCTACGAGATCGTGGTGGAGGGCAGCGTCCACAAGTTCGCCGCGCACCCCGATCTTCGGACGTTTCTGCTGGCCACCGGTGACCGCGTCCTCGTGGAGGCCAGCCCCGTGGACCGCGTCTGGGGCATCGGGCTCGCGGCGGACGACGAGCGGGCCGCGCATCCCGAGAAGTGGCGGGGGCCGAATCTGCTGGGGTTCGCCCTGATGGAGGCGCGGGAGAGACTGCGCGAGCGCGGCTGACGCTCACAGGAGCGACAGTTCCGAGGGCCTACAGGTCCTGGCGGACGTGCTGCGCGGCCGGGGGCAGTGACAGGGACAACGACGTGGAGAAACCGTCGCCGCCGTCGCCGGAGTCGCCGTCCCCGCTGTCGTGGCGCACGACCAGGACGATCACCACCACGGCGATGCCCAGCGCGATGCCGACGGCTCCGCAGATGATCCCGGCGAGCGCCTGGCCCGGGTTCGTCGCTTCGCCCCGGCGCGCCTTGCGCCGGCCGAGCGCGCCGAAGACCACGCCCAGGATGCCGAGCACGATGGCCAGCGGCCACAAGCAGAACACGAGGGCGGCGAGGATCCCGAGCACCAGCCCGGCGGTGCCCATCCCGTTGCTGGGCGCGAGCGGCATCGCGGGCCAGCCGTAGCCATAACCGTACGGCGGCAGGCCGGGGCCCTCGGGACCCACGGGCGGTGGGGGGACCGGTTCGCCGTGGACGGAGGGAGCGGAGAAGACAGAGGGAGAAGAGGGAGAAGGGGCGGAGGGGAACGTGCGAGTGCCGCGCCGCGGAGGCCGGGGCGTTTCCACCGGGGGCGCCCACGGGTTCGGCTCCGCACGCGGGACGTCGACGACCTGGTCCAGGGGGACCCGCGACTCACCTGCGGGACCCTGCCCGGGAGCCGGATCGGAAGGCCGACCCCCGGCGGGCGCCGCGCCGCCTGGGCCGACGGACACACCGGGCGCCCTGTCCACCGGACCGGCCGACACACCGGGCACCGCGTCCGCGGGACCGACGTACGCACCGGGCACGGCGTCGGCCACGGCGTCCTCCGCGCCGGGCCCGGGTGCGCTGCCCTCGCCGGACGAGGACGGCGACGCCCACCCGAGCGCGCCCGCCACCTCCGGCCCTCGCTCATCGCCCCGCCCGGCGGACCCGCCGGAAGCCTCGCCCGCACCAGGCGTCGCGGCCTCCCCGGCGGGAGCCGGTGCGCTGTCCTCGGTGGGAGGAGGGGCCGGGGGCGCCCACGGATTCGCGGCAGCCGCTTCCGGCTCCTGCGCGTCGTCGGGCATGTGCGGTCCCCCACCCCTTTGTCGTACGTTTTGTCGTACGTTCCGTCATGCTACGGCCCGAGCCCCCGGCGCGTGGCGGTCGGCCTACGATGATCCCGAGTCACCGATCAGCCGATCACCCGCGCCCAGCCGACCACGGTCCGCAGGCGCCGTTCCCGGGGAGGAACCCCTTGACCGAGCACGTCGACGTCCGCGATCCGCACGCCTTCATCGCCGGACTGCCCAAGGCCGAACTGCACGTGCACCACGTGGGCTCCGCCTCCCCGCGCATCGTCTCCGAGCTGGCCGCCCGCCACCCCGACTCCAAGGTGCCCACCGACCCCGAGGCCCTGGCCGACTTCTTCACGTTCACCGACTTCGCCCACTTCATCAACGTGTACCTGTCCGTCGTCGACCTCATCCGCACCCCGGAGGACGTACGGCTGCTCACGTACGAGGTGGCCCGCGACATGGCGCGCCAGCAGGTGCGCTACGCCGAGCTGACCCTCACCCCGTTCTCCTCGGTCCGGCGCGGCATCGACGAGCGCGCGTTCATGGAGGCGATCGAGGACGCCCGCAAGGCGGCGGAGGCGGAGCTCGGCGTGGTCCTGCGCTGGTGCTTCGACATCCCCGGAGAGGCGGGGCTGGAAGCGGCGGAGGTGACGACGCGGCTGGCCACGGACGACCGGCTGCGTCCCGAGGGCCTGGTCTCGTTCGGGCTCGGCGGGCCGGAGATCGGCGTACCGCGGCCGCAGTTCAAGCCGTACTTCGACCGCGCCATCGCAGCCGGCCTGCGCTCCGTGCCGCACGCCGGTGAGACGACGGGCCCGGAGACGGTCTGGGACTCCCTGCGGGACCTGCGCGCCGAGCGCATCGGGCACGGCACCAGCTCCGCGCAGGACCCGAAGCTCCTCGCGCACCTCGCCGAGCACCGCATCGCCCTGGAGGTCTGCCCGACCTCCAACATCGCCACGCGCGCGGTCCGCACCCTCGACGAACACCCCGTCAAGGAGATGGTGGCCGCGGGCGTGCTCGTCACCGTCAACTCCGACGACCCGCCGATGTTCGGCACCGACCTCAACAACGAGTACGCGGTCGCCGCCCGGCTCCTCGACCTCGACGAGCGGGGCCTGGCCGCGCTCGCCAAGAACGCCGTCGAGGCGTCCTTCCTGGACGAGCCCGGCAAGAAGAAGCTCGCCGAGGAGATCGACACGTACACCTCGGTGTGGCTCGCACCCTGACTCCCGTCGGCTTCACAATGGGCGCATGCACACCGTGACTGCCGTCGCCCACCGCGGCGACCCCTACCGCGTCCGTGAGAACACCCTCGACTCGCTGCGTTCCGCGCTGCGACTGGGCGCGGACGCGGTGGAGGTGGACGTCCGCCTCACCCGCGACGGGGTGCCCGTACTGCTGCACGACGGGACGCTGAAGCGGCTGTGGGAGCAGGACCGGCCGGTGCGCTCGCTCTCCTTCGACGAGGTGCGCGGACTCACGGCCGGCGGGGTGCCCACGCTCGTGGACGCGCTGGCGGCGATCGGTGACGCCCGGCTCATGATCGACCTGCCGGGCGGGCCGGACGGGCGGGCCGTGCGCCGGATCGTCGACGTCGTGCGCGAGTGCGGTGCCGAGGAGCGGGTGTACTACTGCGCGGGCGCCGAGACCATGCTCGCGGTGCGCGCGGCCGACCCCGCCGCGGAGATCGCGCTGACCTGGACGACCCTCGCGCCGCCGCGGCCCGCGCTGCTCGCGGCGGTCCGGCCCCGCTGGCTCAACTACCGCTTCGCGCTGGTCGATCGCGACCTCACCGCCCGCGTCCACCGGGACGGCCATCTGCTGTCGGTGTGGACCCCGGACACCCGGCGCTCCATGCGGCGGCTCCTCGACATGGGCGTGGACTCGATCACGACCAACCGCATCGACGCGTTGTGCGCCCTGCGCAAGGGGACGACGTGACGGCGGCGGAGAAACGCTAGACGCGGGAGTGCTGCGCGACCGTCGCCGGATCGGCCGGGCTCGTGCGGGTCACGTACTGCGGTACCGGGGCCGTGTCCTTGCCGGTGTCGCGGACGAGGCCGTAGCGGATCGCGCCCTGGGCCGGGCCGGTGGTGACGTCCGCCTCGACCGCGTCCCGGCTCGACGGGAAGACGCTGAGGCCGTAGTCGGCGCCGCGCTCGTTCACGGTGAGGGTGACCGCGCCGTCGAGGTAGAAGTACTCGTTCTGCCACATCTGCTGGGTGCCGGCCGGCGGTACGGCGTAGCCGATGTCGGGCCCGCCCATGCCGGACGTGTAGCCGTCGCCGCTGTCCGGGAAGGTGTCGTCCATCCGGCGGCCGCCGCCCGACGCCACATGGAAGAGCTTGCCCTGCAGTCCGGTCCAGCTCGGCATGGCCAGCGCTCCGGCCCGGTACTTCGGGGAGATCTGCCAGCGGACCAGGACATAGCCCTGGCCCTTGAGCACCACGTTGTCCCCGCGGTGGTTCATCACGGCGTGCGCGCCGCCGCTGCTGGTGAGCCCGGACTCGGGCCGGTGCGGCAGCGCGGCGGGCCGCGCGCGGGGGTCCGGGGCCGGGTCGACGGCGTCGACGACGGTGCCGTACGGCTGGACGCGGGTGCCGGCGGACGCGGAAGGCGAAGGAGTGGCGGACGGGGAGGTCGAGTGCGACGGGCTCGCCGGGGCGGCCGTGTTCCGGGCCGGCGGACGGGCCGTGCTCGCGGCCGTCGGTGCGAGGGCCCGCGGCGGCGGGGCGTCCGGCACCTGCGTCACGACGTACACCCCGCCGGCCGCGAGGGTCGCGCCCGCCGTCACCGCGACGGCGGGCTTGCTCAGCACGCCGAGCACCTTCGCCGACCAGCCGACCGGCACCGCCGCGGCGACGGCCGCCGCCGTCTTGCCGCCGAGCGCCAGGGACAGCGTGAAGCCGACGGGTATCGGAACGAGGGCGATGCCGACGAGGAGCCGTTCGGCGGGTACGACGGTCTCGGCGGGCCCCGAGCAGTGGGCGCAGCCCCTGATGTGCCGGGCGAGCCGCTTGCGCCACACCGAGTCGGGCCGTCCGTCCCAGCGGGCGGTCACCCCGCGCATGTCCGGGCAGGAGGAGTCGAGGGCGCGCACGATGCCGCGCGCGGCCTCCAGACGGGCCTTCATGCGCTGGACGCGGACAGCGGCGTGCTGGCGGCTGATCCCGACGGCCGCGGCCAGTTCGCGCCGGGTGAGCTCGCCCGCGACCTCCAGCCACCACAGCGAGAGCAGTTGGCGGTCCTCGTCGTCGAGCCAGCGCACGGCTTCCGCGACCTCGCGTCGCTGCCCCTCCAACTGGAGCCGCAGCACGGTCAGTTCGGCGAAGTCGGCGGCCTGGTCGCCCGCGCCGTCGTCCAGCGTCTCGGACGTGCGGCGGCGCGCCCGGTCGCGTATCTGGCGCATGGCGATGGCGACCAGCCAGGACCGGAAGCTGTCCGGGTCGCGCAGCGAGCCGAGGTTGTCGACGGCGCGCAGCATGGTCTCCTGCACGACGTCGTCGACGTCCGCGTGACCGTTCAGGGCACGGCCGACGATGTTGTAGACGAGGGGGAGCCAGCCCGCGACCAGCTCGTCCAGTGCCCGCCGGTCACCGTGCTGCGCCGCCGCGATGGTGGAGCGCCACTGCCGCCCGTCCACGTACGTACCTCGCACCTTTCGATGTCACCGACCTGCCGCCGGTCTTCCCCGCACCCTCTCAGCCGCGGCTTCGCCTGCCCGCTCCCTATGTCGGAGATCACACCGGCCGGGTAAGGCCGCAGGGGCCTGCGCCCCGCCTCCGCATATGGAGACGGAAGGACGCCTTCCGCGATAACACTTTTCCGGCGCCGAAACTTTCGCCGCGCCCGCCCTAGGGGTGAACCCGCACAACACCCTTGTGCACAGCGGGTGTTGCTCCGGGCGGATACCAGGGGCGGTGCCCTCCTCGGCGACGATCCGCGAGGCGGCGGGCGGCCACAGGATGATCACCAGACGCCTGCAGACCCCTTCCAACACCACTCAGGAGCAGCCGCATGCCTGTTCGCAGCCGAACCCTCACCGCCGTGGCCGCCGCCCTCGTCCTGGGCCTGACGGCCGGACCGCTGGCCGCCCCCGCCTTTGCCTCGTCCCCCGCCGCGGTCGCGGCCGCGCACTCCGCGGCTGCCGGCCCGGACGCCGCGGCCCTGCGCGCCGCGCTCGCCGGGCTGCCGGACTCCGACGCGACGGCCGCGCTCGTACGGGTCGGTGGCAGCGACGGCACGTGGCGAGGGAGCGCCGGGGTGCACGATCTGGAAAGCCGCCGCAAGGCGGACCCGAACGCGCGCTTCCGTGCCGGTTCGACCACGAAGGTGGTCACGGCGGCGGTGGTGCTGGACCTCGCGGCCGAGGACAGGATCGACCTCGGCGCCCCCGTGCAGAAGTACCTCCCCGGGCTGCTGTCGCCCGCCTTCAAGCCGATCACCGTACGGCAGTTGCTGAACCACACGAGCGGGATCCAGGCGGGCGACGGCTTCGGCGACTCCTTCGAGGACGTGTACGCGCACCGCTTCGACACGCTCACCCCGAAGCAGGTCGTCGCGTCGGCGGTGGCCAAGGGCCCGGAGTTCGACCCGGGCGAGCAGCAGGACTACCTGAACATCAACTACACGATCCTCGGCATGCTGATCGAGAAGGTCACGGGCCACTCGTACGCCTCCGAGGCCGCCCGGCGCGTGCTCCGGCCCGCCGGGATGCACCACACGTACTTCCCGGGGACCGACCCCCGTATCCACGGCCCGCACAACCACGGCTACCAGGCCGTGAAGCAGGCGGACGGCACGACGGAGTTCGTCGACGTCACCGACTGGAACCAGGCGGACCGCTGGGCGGCCGGCGACATGATCTCCACGACCGCGGACCTGGAGCGACTGATCACCCACCTCTTCCGGGGCGAGATCGTCCCCAAGCCGCAGCTGGAGGAGATGTTCACCGTCCCCTCGGGCATCGAGGGCGCCGACATGAGCGCCGGGCTCCAGCGCTTCGAGTACGGCGGCAAGGTGTACTGGCTCAAGTCGGGCGCCCGCTACGGCTACAGCGCGGTCGTGGTGGCCACCCGCGACCTCTCCCGCACCCTCGTCTACTCGGTCAACTCCACCGACGCGAAGGGCGAGTCGATGAACCCGGTGGCCCAGCGGATCGCGCTGGCGGCCCTCAAGTAGCCACGGCGAGCGGCGGCGGAGCCGAGGTGAGCGCCTCCAGCCGCTTGATCCTCGTGCGGACGACGTACAGCGGGATCACCCCGAGGACCCCGAAGGACATGTCGATGACCGACCACCAGAAGGGGATGCCGCGGAGCGGTCCGCAGATCAGGGCGAGCGGGACGATGCCGGCGCAGGCGATCATCGCGAACTCGACGACCCAGATGTTGCGGACCGGGTCGCGGTAGGGCCCGTAGAAGGCGACGGCGATCACGAGGTGCGCGAACGCCAGCCAGTCCGTGCCGTACAGCAGGAAGGGGTACTGCTCGTCGGCGACGTCGACCCCGTGCCGTACGCGCTCGATCCAGTCCATGAGGGCGGGCAGGTGCTCCGGCACGGACAGGGACCTCAACAGGTCCTCGGCCCAGTGCAGTTCGTGCACCAGAGGGAAGGCCGTCGCCCCGCTCAGCACCAGGCAGACCACGAAGAGGACCAACCACACACGGATGCCCTTGAGAAGGGCGGCTCTGTCACCACCACTGTCGCTCATGGCAGGAGCGTACGCCCTGGTTGAACGTGTTCAAAACCTGCCCCCGTACCCACTGAAGGCGCTACAGCCCCGCGATCGCGTTCCACCGCTTGGCGAACTCCGTGCGTTCCGTGGACGCGATGTCGCGGGCGATCGCGAGGCGCTCCCGCATGGCGGAGTCGGGGAAGATCAGCGGGTCCTCGGCGAGGGCGGCGGTGTCCTTGTCCTTGGAGGAGGCGAGGACGTCCTGGGCGGCGGGGACGGGGCAGACGTAGTTGACCCAGGCGGCCAGCTCCGCGGCGACCTCCGGCTGGTAGTAGTGGTCGACGAGCTCCTCCGCGTTGGCCTTGTGGCGAGCCAGGTCGGGGATCATCAGCGACTCCGCCCACAGCTCCGCGCCCTCCTCGGGGACGACGAAGCGGATGTCGGGGTCGTCGGCCTGGAGCTGGATCACGTCGCCGGAGTACGCCTGGCACGCGAGTACGTCACCGCTCGACAGGTCCTTGATGTAGTCGTTGCCGGTGAAGCGCCGGATGTGACCGCTGTGCACACGCTTCTCGACCTGGTCGCAGACGGTGTGGAAGTCGTCCGCCTTCCACTTGGTGATGTCGACGCCGTTGCCCTGCATGAGCAGCGCGAACGCCTCGTCCAGGCCGGAGAGCAGGGTGACCCGGCCCTTCAGGTCGTCCGCCCACAGGTCGGAGACATGCTTGATCTCGCGGCCGACCCGCCGTCGGTTGTACGCGATGCCGGTGATCCCCGACTGCCACGGCACGGTCGACTTGCGCCCGGGGTCGAAGGCGGGCGAACGCAGCAGCGGGTCGAGGTACTTGGTGACGTTGGGCTGGCGGCTGCGGTCCATCTCCTGGACCCAGCCGAGCCGGACGAACCGGGCGCACATCCAGTCGCTGATGACGATCAGGTCGCGGCCCGTCCGCTGGTGGTTCATGAGGGACGGGCTGATCTTGCCGAAGAACTCGTCGTTGTCGTTGATCTCCTCGACGTAGTCGACGGAGATCCCGGTGCGCTTCTCGAAGGCGTCCAGGGTGGGCCGCCGCGTCGTGTCCTCGTCGTCGGTGTCGATGTACAGCGGCCAGTTCGCCCAGGTCAGCCGCTTGTCGGCGGCGGAGAGGTCGGCTCCGGCCCGGTCGCCCGGTGACACATAGGCGGCGGGGACGCCGCAGCCCGCGAGCGCGCCGAGGGCGGCACCACCGCCGAGCGCGCGCAGCAGGGACCTACGGGACGGCGAGGACTTCGACGTGTGGGACACCCGGGCAGCATGCCGCCCCGCCCATCGCGCGGACAATGGACGCTGCGTCGAGCGGTGGCGCACCGACCCGACACCCTGTCGATCAGCCCGTACGCCGCTCCCCCGCGCTCCCGGCGTCCACGGCCGTCGCGTTCCAGCTGGCGAGCAGCCCGAGCGCGTCCTGCGCTCCCGTGCCGGGCGCCGGGAGGTAGCTGACCAGGACCTGGCCGGGCTCGGTGGTGTGCAGGATCTCGAAGTCGAGGTCGAGCGCGCCGACCAGCGGGTGGCGCAGCCCGTACCGCCCGGGCCCCTTGTCCCGCACGTCCTGGCGCGCCCACAGCACCCGGAACTCCTCGCTCTTCACCGCGAGCGTGCCGATCAGCCCGGTCAGTACGGGATCGTCCTGGTGCCGTCCCGCGCCCACCCGCAGAAACGCGACCGTGGACTCCGCCTTGGCCTGCCAACTGTCCGCGAAAAGCTCGCGGTAGGCGGGGTCGAGGAAGACGAGGTGCGCGAACGTCCGCTCGTCCGGCGGCAGTTGGCCGAAGTCACCGAAGACGGCAGCCGCGAGGGGGTTCCAGGCCGGCACCTGGGTGGCGTGCCCGCACAGGTAAGCGGGCCCCGGCTGCGCGTCGATCAGCCGGCGCAGCGCGGGCCGTACGGCGGCCCCCTGCGCCGCGCGGGCCCCGCGGGGGCGGGCCGGCAGCGCCCGGTCGGGGCGGGCGAGGTTGCGCAGGTGCTCCTGCTCGGCCTCGTCGAGGCGCAGCGCCCGTCCCACCGCTTCGAGCACGCCGTCCGACACATGCGGGTTGCGGCCCTGCTCCAGACGTACGTAGTACTCGACGCTGACCCCCGCGAGCTGCGCCAGCTCCTCACGGCGCAGCCCCGGCACCCTGCGCTGCCCGTACGAGACCAGCCCCACGTCGTCCGGCCGCAGCCGGGCCCGCCGGGACCGCAGGAACTGACTGAGTTCGGCGCGCCGCTCCCCTACCGCTGTCATGTGTCCGAGTATCCCCGGCGGGCGGCGCGCCAGGGTGGTCAAGTCTTTCCCCCCGTTCAGACGTGCCTGTCGGGGCGTTGGCTTCGAGCGCAGAGTCGTGGTCATCGGCGATGCTCGCCAACGACTCATGGACGGATGTACGACGATGACTCTTCCCCGGCGCTCCCTCGGCTCGACCGGCCTGTCCCTCTCCACGATCGGCCTCGGCGGCTGGGCCTTCGGCGGTGACGGCTGGCGCTTCACGTGGGGTACGCAGGACGACGCGCAGTCGATCGCGACCGTGCACCACGCGGTCGGGCTGGGCGTCAACTGGATCGACACGGCGGCCGTGTACGGCCTCGGGCACTCCGAGGAGGTGATCGGCAAGGCGCTGGCCGGGCTGCCCGAGGCGGACCGGCCGTACGTCTTCACCAAGGCGGGCCTGGTCTGGGACCCGGAGAACCCGGCGGCCGCGCCCAGCCGGATCATGCGGCCCGACAGCGTGCGGCGCGAGGTCGAGGACTCGCTGCGCCGGCTCGGCGTGGAGCGGATCGACCTGTACCAGGTGCACTGGCCGGACACGGGCGCTTCGCTGGACTGGGACGGCGAGGGTGCCCGGGCCGGTGGCGGCCAGGTCACCCCGCTGGAGGAGTACTGGCAGGTCATGGCCGATCTGAGGACCGAGGGCAAGGTGCGGGCGATCGGGCTCTCGAACCACGGTCCCGAGCAGTTGGAGATCGCCCGGCGGATCGCGCCCGTCGACGCGATCCAGCCGCCGCTGTCCGTCCTCAACCGCGCCGCCGAGCCGGAGATCGACTGGGCCGCGGACCACGGCACCGGCGTGATCGTCTACTCCCCGCAGCACTCCGGTCTGCTGACGGGTTCCTTCACCCGGGAGCGCGTCGCGGCCCTCGACCCCTCCGACTGGCGCCGCACGCACCCCGACTTCACCCGCGACCTCGACGGCAACCTGGACACGGTCGAACGGCTGCGTACGGTCGCCGAGGCGCACGGCACGACCGTCGGCGCCGTCGCGATCGCCTGGGCCGTGGGCCGGCCGGGTGTCACGGGCGCGATCGTGGGGGCCCGCCGACCGGATCAGACGGCGGACTGGCAGCGGGCGGCCGCGCTGGAGCTGACGGCGGCGCAGGTGTCGTACATCGCGGAGGGCTGACCACCCCGAAGGGGGAAACACCGCGGCCCCGTACGGGATCAACTCCCGTACGGGGCCGCGCAGTTCGTGTGATCAGCCGTCCAGCGACGTCATCACGTGCTTGATCCGCGTGTAGTCCTCGAAGCCGTAGCCCGAGAGGTCCTTGCCGTAGCCGGACTTCTTGAAGCCGCCGTGCGGCATCTCGGCGACCAGCGGGATGTGGGTGTTGATCCATACGCAGCCGAAGTCGAGGGACTTCGACAGCCGCATCGCGCGCCCGTGGTCCTTGGTCCACACCGAGGAGGCGAGGGCGTAGTCGACGCCGTTCGCCCAGGCGATGGCCTGCGCCTCGTCCGAGAAGGACTGGACGGTGATGACCGGGCCGAAGACCTCGTTCTGGATGATCTCGTCGTCCTGCTTCAGGCCGGAGACGACGGTCGGGGCGTAGAAGTAGCCCTTCTCGCCGACCCGGTGGCCCCCCGACTCGACCTTGGCGTGCGCCGGCAGGCGCTCGATGAACCCGGTGACCTGCTTGAGCTGGTTCGGGTTGTTCAGCGGGCCGTAGAGCACGTCCTCGTCGTCCGGCTGCCCGGTCTTCGTGTCCGCGGCGGCCTTGGCGAGCGCGGCCACGAACTCGTCGTGGATGGACTCCTGGACGAGCACGCGCGTGGCCGCCGTACAGTCCTGGCCGGCGTTGAAGAAGCCCGCGACCGAGATGTCCTCGACGGCCTTGGCGATGTCGGTGTCCTCGAAGACGACGACCGGCGCCTTGCCGCCCAGCTCCAGGTGGACCCGCTTGAGGTCCTTGGACGCCGACTCGGCGACCGACATGCCCGCGCGCACCGAACCCGTGATGGAGGCCATCGCCGGGGTCGGGTGCTCGACCATCGCGCGGCCGGTGTCACGGTCGCCGCAGATGACGTTGAAGACGCCCTTGGGGAGGATGCCGCCGATGATGTCGGCCATCAGGGCCGTGGAGGCGGGGGTGGTGTCCGACGGCTTCAGGACGACCGTGTTGCCCGCGGCGAGCGCCGGGGCGAACTTCCATACGGCCATCATCATCGGGTAGTTCCACGGCGCGACCTGGGCGCAGACGCCAATCGGCTCGCGGCGGACGATGGAGGTCATGCCCTCCATGTACTCGCCGGCCGAGCGGCCTTCGAGCATGCGGGCGGCGCCCGCGAAGAAGCGGATCTGGTCCACCATCGGCGGGATTTCCTCGGACCGGGTCAGCCCGATCGGCTTGCCCGTGTTCTCCACCTCGGCCGCGATGAGCTCCTCGGCCCGCTCCTCGAACGCGTCCGCGATCTTGAGGAGGGCCTTCTGGCGCTCGGCGGGGGTCTGGTCGCGCCAGGCCGGGAAGGCCGCGGCGGCGGCCGCCATGGCGGCGTCCACGTCCGCCTGCCCGGACAGGGGCGCGGTCGCGTACGCCTCGCCGATCGCGGGATTGACCACCTCGGTGGTCCGTCCGTCGGCGGCGTCACGGAATTCGCCGTCGATGTAGTTGCGCAGACGACGCAGCTCGGTGCTCACTGCCGGGCCTCCAAAGTTCGGGAGTTCAGGAGTTCAGGTGTCCAAACGCTGAGACACCCACCCTAATCGGTGCCTCCACGTTTTCAACACCCCCGGCGCCATCAGAACTGCGAAATCCGCAAACGGGAGTCACGTAAACAACGAATTTCATCGATCTGCCCTTGCGGAACTGTCGAGACGTCGTGCACAGTGAGGCCGTGGCCAGTCGAAGCGCAGACCCCAGGGACGCACGGGACACCCGTGAGTCCAGGAACGGCACTCCCCAGCTGGATGCCGTCTCCCTCGCCATCATCGAGCAGTTGCAGCAGGACGGACGCCGTCCGTACGCCGCCATCGGCAAGGCCGTCGGTCTCTCCGAGGCCGCCGTGCGCCAGCGCGTGCAGAAGCTGCTCGACCAGGGCGTGATGCAGATCGTCGCCGTCACGGACCCGCTCACCGTGGGTTTCCGCAGGCAGGCGATGGTGGGCGTCAACGTCGAGGGCGACCTCGACCCGGTGGCGGACGCGCTGACGGCCATGTCGGAAGTCGAGTACGTGGTGATGACCGCGGGCTCGTTCGACATCCTCGCCGAGATCGTCTGCGAGGACGACGACCACCTGCTGGACGTCATCAACAAACGCATCCGGGCCCTGCCCGGCGTGCGCTCCACCGAGAGCTTCGTCTATCTGAAGCTCAAGAAGCAGACCTACATGTGGGGAACCCGATAGCCGTGAGCACCAAGGACCTCAGCCGAACCGCGTACGACCACCTGTGGATGCACTTCACCCGCATGTCCTCGTACGAGAACGCGCCCGTCCCCACGATCGTTCGTGGCGAGGGCACTTACATCTACGACGACAAGGGCAAGCGCTACCTCGACGGTCTCGCGGGTCTGTTCGTGGTCCAGGCGGGCCACGGCCGCACCGAGCTGGCCGAGACCGCCTTCAAGCAGGCGCAGGAGCTGGCCTTCTTCCCCGTGTGGTCGTACGCCCACCCGAAGGCCGTGGAGCTGGCCGAGCGTCTCGCGCACCACGCGCCGGGCGACCTCAACAAGGTCTTCTTCACCACGGGTGGCGGCGAGGCCGTCGAGACCGCGTGGAAGCTGGCGAAGCAGTACCACAAGCTCACCGGCAACCACACGAAGTACAAGGTCATCTCGCGTGCGGTCGCTTACCACGGCACCCCGCAGGGCGCCCTGTCGATCACCGGCCTGCCCGCCCTGAAGGCCCCCTTCGAGCCGCTCGTCCCGGGCGCGCACAAGGTGCCGAACACCAACATCTACCGCGCCTCGATCCACGCCGACGACCCGGAGGCCTTCGGCCGCTGGGCCGCCGACCAGATCGAGCAGGAGATCCTCTTCGAGGGCCCGGAGACCGTCGCCGCGGTCTTCCTGGAGCCGGTGCAGAACGCCGGCGGCTGCTTCCCGCCGCCGCCCGGCTACTTCCAGCGGGTGCGCGAGATCTGCGACCAGTACGACGTGCTGCTCGTCTCCGACGAGGTCATCTGCGCCTTCGGCCGCCTCGGCACGATGTTCGCCTGCGACAAGTTCGGCTACATCCCGGACATCATCACCTGCGCCAAGGGCATGACCTCGGGCTACTCCCCGATCGGCGCGGCCATCGTCTCGGACCGGATCGCCGAGCCGTTCTACAAGGGCGACAACACCTTCCTGCACGGCTACACCTTCGGCGGCCACCCGGTCTCCGCCGCCGTGGCCATCACCAACCTCGACATCTTCGAGCGCGAGAACCTCAACCAGCACGTCCTGGACAACGAGGCCAACTTCCTGCAGACCCTGCAGAAGCTGCACGACCTGCCGATCGTCGGCGACGTCCGCGGCAACGGCTTCTTCTACGGCATCGAGCTGGTCAAGGACAAGGCCACCAAGGAGACCTTCACGGACGAGGAGTCGGAGCGCGTGCTCTACGGCTTCGTCTCCAAGAAGCTCTTCGAGTACGGCCTCTACTGCCGCGCCGACGACCGCGGTGACCCGGTCATCCAGCTGTCGCCGCCGCTGATCTCCGACCAGTCCACCTTCGACGAGATCGAGGGGATCATCCGTCAGGTGCTGACGGAGGCGTGGACGAAGCTCTGATCCTCCCGAAGCTCCGATCTTCCTTCTGGATGATCAACACCGGCCCCGGTACCGCCCGTTCGAGTGAGAATGGCGGCCCCGGGGCCGTGTGCTGTCCGGCCTCCGGGCCCCGACTCCCTAGCGTGCCCAGTGACCGATCGGCCCTGCCTTCGTTCCCCCGACCGGGGGACTCGGCTCGGTAAATCAGATCTGACTTGAGGTGTACGCGATGGTGGCCCCGCCGGACAACGACGTGCTCTGGGCACGCGCCCTGCACGTCAAGCACAACGGCTCGCCCGCACTCAGCGGCGTCTCGCTCGGCGTCCGCGAGGGCGAGATCCTCGCCGTCGGCGGCCCGCGCGGCAGCGGCAAGACGACCCTCCTGCGGTGCCTGTCCGGACAGCTCCTGCCACAGCAGGGCGAGGTCTGGTTCAACAGCACACCCGTGCACACCATGGGCCCGCTCACCCGCGAACGGCTGCGCCGCGACCGCTTCGGCTGGATCGATCCGGCGCCGGTCCTGGTCCCCGAGCTGAACGCCTGGGAGAACGCGGCCCTGCCCCTGATGCTGCGCGGCAACGGACGCAAGGGCGCCAAGACCGCAGCCCTGGAGTGGCTGGAGCGCCTCGACATCGGTGACTGCGCCCGCAAGCGTCCGCACGCCCTGCTCCAGGCGGAGCGCCAGCGCGTGGCCATCGCCCGCGCCCTCGTCGCGGCCCCCACCGTGCTCTTCGCCGACGAGCCCACCGCCCCGCTGCACCGCGCCGACCGCGCCCAGGTACTGCGCACCCTCACCACGGCCGCCCGCTCGCACGGCATCACCGTGGTGCTGGCCACGCACGACGCGGACACGGCGGCCCTCGCCGACCGCACGGTGTCGCTGCTCGACGGACGGCGCGTGAAGACCGTCCACCTGCCCCCGGTCACCGAGTCGGAAGGCCGGGCCGCGTGCTCGCTCTCCGTCTAGCCCGCGGCGCCCACCCCCTCGTCCAGCTGCGCCGGCTCCTGGTCGCCGCCGCCGCGGCGGGCACCGGCTTCCTGCTGCTGTGCACGCTGGGGTACGCGATGGCGCACCCGGACGACTCCGGCGGCTCGGCACTCCGGCTCGCCTGGTGCGTCGCGCCCGCCGCCGCCACCGTGTACTTCGCGGTCGCCGTCGCCCGGACGGACCCGGGGACCCGGCCGCGCCCCGGGCTCGCGGCGGTGGGGCTCGGCCCCGCACGGCTGATGGCCGTCTCCGCCACGACGACCGCCCTGTCCTGCACGCTCGGCTCGATGCTCGCGCTGCTCTTCTTCCTGCATCTGCGCGGCGACCTGACGGGAATGCCCTTCGACGGCGCCGCGGCCGACTTCCTCGCCGCGAACGAGTCGCTCCCCCTGCCGGCCGCCCTGACCCTGCTGACCCTCGTGCCGCTCGCCGCGTCGGTGTCCGCCGCGCTGGTGCTGCGGCCGCGGGGCGGCAAGCCGGGGCGCGGCGGACGGCACGGCGCGCGGGGGGCGTCCCGTACGGGCGCCGAGGCCGGCAGCGAGTCCGGCCCGTACGCCGACCAGCCGGGCCGCCCGCTGGACCCTCAGCAGCCCGCGCCGCCCCTCCCCGCCCCCGGCGGGCTCCCCTGGGGCACCGCCGTCCTCGCGGCCGGTCTCGCCGTGGAGACGTACGCGAGCCGCTCCGGGCAGGCCGCCGGGCCCGCCCTGCCGGGCGGTTTCGCGGGCGGACCCGCCGGGGTGCTCGCCGGCTGGGCCCTCACCGCGCTCGGTCTGGCCCTCGCCGGCCCCGCGATCACCCATGTGTGCGGACGGCTGCTGCAGTCCGTACGCCCCGGAGCGCTACGGCTGCTCGCCGGGCGCATCCTCCAGGAGGAGGCCCGGCGCATCGGACGTCCGCTGGGCGTGGTGTGCGCGGTGGCCTCCGGGGCGTACGCCGTCGCGACGCTGTACACGGGCGCACGCCCCTCCTTCGGGCCGCTCACCACCCTGGGCGGGCTGCTCGTCGCCGGATGCGCCGTCGCGACGCTGCTGACGGCGGCGGTCGAGGCGCGGCAGGCACGCGCGGACACCACGGCCGCGCTGCTGCGGCTGGGTGCCCCGGCGACGGTGCTGCGCAGCGCGGCACTGCTGCGCGCGGGCGCGCTGGCCGCCGTGTTCCTCCCGCTGACCTGGATGGTCGCCGAACTCGCGGCGATTCCGCTGGCCGGCTGAGCATGCGTACGGAGAAAGTCCGCGCGGGGCGATGAGTTTCGCGTGGGCCGGCCGTCTACCCCTCCGTACGGCACACCACCTCGCAGGGAGAGACCTCGCATGTACCAGCAGATGATCTTCGTGAACCTGGCTGTGAACGACGTCGCCGCCTCGAAGAAGTTCTTCACGGAACTCGGCTACTCGATCAACCCGCAGTTCTCCACGGACGACTGCGCCTGTGTCGTGATCAGCGACACCATCGTCGCGATGATGCTGAGCAAGCAGCGCTACGCGGACTTCACGAAGAAGGAGATCGCGGACCCGACCACGACCAGCGAGGCGCTGCTGTGTCTGAGCGCCGAGAGCCGCGCGAAGGTCGACGAGCTCGTCGACAAGGCGCTCGCGGCGGGCGGCACGGGCACTGGGGGAAACATGGACGAGGGCTTCATGTACGGCCGTTCCTTCGACGACCTCGACGGTCACTCCTGGGAGGTCGTGTGGATGGACCCGGCGGCGGTCCAGGGCTGAGAGCGCCTGCCTAGCATGGGCGGGTGCAGACGAGCCCGGCCCATGCGGCCCACCACGACGACCGCGAGATCGAGACGCTCGAGGAGTTCGACGCGACCGTCTCGGCCCGCGGCACCCTCGCCGGATACCGCGTACAGGGCGTCGACCTGACGGACCGTACAAGGGAGTTGCTGACGACGGCCACCGCGGAGGCTGTCTTCCTCGGCTGCCCGATGCGGGAGGACGCGGCGGTGAAGGTCCGCGCCGACGGCGCCCTGGTCTTCCCGCCGGTCCCGCATCTGCCCTTCGATCCCTACCGCGGGCACCTGTACACACCCGGCGAGTTGTTCGCCGATCTCGACAAGGGGTACGAGCGGACGCCGGACGCGCTCGCCTACGCCTGGTTCGGGCGCACCGGGGCCGACCGCGACATCTTCGCGTCGATGCTGCGTGCCGTCCACGACGACTCGATCTCCGACGCCCTCGACGAACTCCTGCGCGACACCCGGGTGGTGGGCGTCATGGGCGGTCACGCGATGGCGCGCGGGACGGAGGCGTACGCCGGTGCCGCACGGCTCGGCCGGGAGCTGACCCGTGCCGGGTTCACGGTGGCGACCGGCGGCGGTCCGGGCGCCATGGAGGCGGCGAACCTGGGCGCGTACGCGGCGCCGTACGACGACGCCATGCTGGAGGAGGCCTGCGGGCTCCTCGCGAAGGCGCCGTCGTTCTCCCCCTCGGTCACCGACTGGGCGCGGTGCGCCTTCGAGGTGCGGTCCCGCTGGCCGAAGGGCGGCGCCTCGGTCGGCATTCCGACCTGGTTCTACGGCCACGAGCCGCCGAACGCCTTCGCCTCGCACATCGCCAAGTACTTTGCCAACGCCACCCGCGAGGACGGGCTGCTGGCCCGCTCGAACGCGGGTGTCGTCTTCCTGCCGGGCGCCGCCGGGACCGTCCAGGAGATCTTCGACAACGCGACCCCGAACTACTACGAGTCGAGGGGCGTGCCCACGCCCATGGTCCTCGTGAACCGGGCGCACTGGACCGAGAAGCACCCGACCTGGCCACTGCTCCAATCCCTGGCCAGGGAGCGCCCGATGGAGTCCCGGATCGCCCTGGTGGACCGCATCGATGACGCTCCGGAGGCGCTCAAACACTTGGGCGGTTAATGGCGAGGCAAAGCCAATGCCCGTGCGGCCTCCACGGATTGACATCCCTTAGGCCGCACTTATAAACCTGTGAGACTCGTGGGGGCACTGTTGACCCGGCAGAACCCCCTAACCCCCCGCAGTTGCGCAACCTGTGAAGGGCAACCGTGTCCATATCTCGCCGTACCGCACGTTCTGTGCGCATCCTCGGTGTTGCCTCCGCCACTGCCGCGCTCGCGCTCGGCGTCGCGGGCAACGCAATGGCCTGCAACATCCGTGACTTCTCCGCCGTCGCCGGCTGCGACGACAACGGGAAGGGCACCATCACCGTCACCGACACGGACGCCTCCGGCAAGGAGGCCACCATCTCGGTCTACCTCGAGTCGAACGGCGCCGACGAGAAGCTCGTCGGCGAGAAGACGGTCACCGGCACCCGCGAGGGCGCGACCGTCACGTTCTCCGAGGAATGGGCCCCGAAGGCCCAGTACCGTGTCCACATCAAGGCCGAGAACAACATCGTCAACGAGGACATCACTCCGAACCTGACGACGCCGTCCGAGGCGTGCAAGGGCTCGGGTTCGGAGACGAAGCCCCCGGCGCCTTCCGAGACCCCGAAGCCGTCGGAGACCCCCTCGGCCTCCCAGACGCCCTCGCCCTCGGAGACCCCGTCCGAGTCGAGCAGCACCGCTCCCGCCACGACGACCGGCGACAACTCCCCGTCCCCCGCGGCCGGTGACTCCAACCTCGCCGAGACCGGTGCGAACTCCAACACCGGCATGATCGCCGGTATCGCCGGTGCCCTCGTCGTGGTCGGCGGTGGCGCGGTGTTCCTCGGCATGCGCCGCCGTGGCGCGTCGAAGGCCAACTGACCCACCCGTACGTCGTACCAAGCCGTGGCCCGCCCCCTGCGTGCAGGGGGCGGGCCGCACGCTTGTCAGAACGTCGCGCGTTCCAGCCAGAACTCCAGCAGCTCGCGCTCGCCGAGGATCTCCAACTCCGCGCTGTCCAGCGGGAGTCTGCGGTAGAAGCCGAGCAGTACGGCGGTCAGCGGGCCGCGCAGCGCGACCGCCGCCTTCTCGTGACCGCGGCGCCACTCGACCCCCTTCTCGGTGAGCTCGACGCACCACTCGGCGTTCAACTCCGGTGCGGTGTCGGTGGCGTGGAGGTGGATGCTGCGGCCGGGGCCGGTCAGCTCGCGCGCCGCGTCGTGCGGGTCCGTCCGCTGCACGTACTCGACGATCTGGAGCCACTCGTCGATCGCGTCCGCGGCCACCTCGGGCGCGATGTCGTAGGGCAGCCCGGCGGCCAGTGCGGCGTCGGCACGGTGGATCGCCAGCTCGTGCGTCATCCGGCGGGCCCAGAAGCCGGTGTTGTGGACGCCGGCCCAAGCCCACACCTCCGTGTCGGGCCCGGCCTCGCGCAGCGCGGCGACCAGAACCTCACCGGTCTCGGCGAGCCAGGCGTCCAGCGCGGCGGCATCGCCCTTGGCCTCGGGCCCACCGGCCCGCCGCACCTCCTCGTCGCGGACGGGCTCCTGGGCCCGCGTCCGGACGATGTACTCGACCCAGCGAAGGGCTCCGCCCGTGTGGCGCACAAGCGCCTCCAACGACCAGTCCGGGCAGGTCGGCACGGTCGTGGACAGGTCGGCGCCTGAGGCCACCACGGCCCTCAACTGCCGCACCTGAAGCTCGATCTCGTCGCAGTAGCGGTCATGTCCGAGAAGCGTCATGATCCGCACCTTATGTGCCGACCGACTCCACGGGTACGACAATTTTCGGCTGCGTCGAACGATCAGCCGAGCACGACGATCTCGGCCGCGTCGAACGACACGCCGACCTCGTCCCCCGGCTCCGGCGCGTCCCGCAGTGCGCACGCCGCCTCAAGGCGCGGCGCGTCCTGCGGTTGCAGTTGTACGGCGACGTGGGTGCCCCGGAAGGTGTGTGCGGCCACGGTGCAGCGCAGGCCGTCCGCCGCCGCCACGAGCCGTACGCCGGCGGGCCGTACGAGCAGCGTGCCCGGGCCCTGCGGGGAACCCTCGGGGACCGGGACCTTCCCCCAGGGCGTGTCCGCGGCCTCACCGCTCACTGTCGCCTCGACCACGTTGTCGAAGCCGAGGAAGCGCGCCACGAACTCGTCCGCCGGGTGCTGCCAGACCTCAAGGGGCGTACCCGACTGGGCGATCCGCCCGTCGCGCATCACCACGACGCGGTCGGCGAGCGCGAACGCCTCGCCCTGGTCGTGCGTGACGGCGAGCACTGTGGTGCCCAACTCGCCGAACAACTCCCGTAGTTCGACGACAAGGCGTTCGCGCAGCGAGCGGTCGAGCTGGCCGAGCGGTTCGTCGAGCATCAGCAGGCGGGGGCGCGGCGCCAGCGCGCGGGCCAGCGCGACCCGCTGCTGCTCGCCGCCGGAGAGCGCGGCGACGGCACGCCTGTGCGCACCCGGCAGCCCGACGAGATCCAGCAACTCCCGCACCCGCAGGGCCTGTTCATCCTTCGACGCGCCGTGCATGCGCAGCCCGAAGGCGACGTTGCCGCCGACGTCCCGCTGCGGGAAGAGCTGGTGGTCCTGGAACATCAGGCCGACGCCCCGCTTGTGCGCGGGCACGCCGTTCATCTCCCGGCCGCCCAGCCGCACCCGCCCCGCGTCGAGGGGCTGAAGCCCGGCCACGGCCCGCAGGAGTGTCGACTTGCCGCTGCCGCTCGGCCCGAGCACGCACACGATCTCGTGCTCGGCGACGTCCAGGTCGACGGCGTCGAGCACGGCCCGCCCGCCGAAGCGCACGGTCGCGTCCTGAAGGCTCAGCAGCATCTAGAACTCCCCGGTCGAAGTGGTGCGGACGCGTTCCAGGAGCAGCAGTGCCACCGCGCACACCGCCATCAGGATCGTCGAAAGCGCCATCGCCTGGCCGTAGTTGAGATCACCCGCGCGGCCCAGCAGCCGGGCCACGGCGACCGGCAGCGTCGGATTGTCCGGCCGCGCGATGAAGACGGTCGCCCCGAACTCGCCCAGCGACACGGCGAACGCGAACCCGGCCGCGACCAGCAGCGCCCTGCGCACCATCGGCAGGTCCACCTCGCGCCACACCCGCCACGGCGACGCCCCGAGCACCGCGGCGGCCTCCCGCAGCCGCCCGTCCACGGCCCGCAGGACGGGCAGCATGGTGCGGACGACGAAGGGGACGCCGACCAGCGCCTGCGCGAGCGGCACGAGCAGCCACGAGCTGCGCAGGTTCAACGGCGGCTCGTCCAGCGCGATCAGGAACCCGAAGCCGACCGTCACCGCGGAGACGCCCAACGGCAGCATCAGCAGCGCGTCGAAACCGCGCACGAGGCGCCCTGCCCGCCGGGTGAGGGCGGCAGCCGCCAAGCCCCCGATCAGGACGGCGATGACGGTGGCGGCGAGCGCGTACCGCAGCGAGTTGCCGATCGCCTCGATCGGCGCGACCAGGAAGATCCCGCCGTCGTCACGCGTGAGCGCCTTGTAGTACGTGAACCCCGGTGCGTCCAGCGACCGTTGGACGAGCACGGCGAGCGGCAGCACCAGCAGCACGGCGATGCTCACCAGCACCCCCGCGAGCAGGGCCCACTGCCCGGCCCCGCGCGGCCGCCGGGCGGTCACGGAGGCGTCCACCAGGCGCAGGGCGCTCTCCCGGCGCCGTACGGTCCGGGCGTGCACGGCGAGGATCGCGCCGACGGCCGCGAACTGGATGATCGTCAGCACCGCGGCCGTGGAGAGGTCGAAGATCTCGGAGGTCTGCCGGTAGATCTCGACTTCGAGCGTGGAGAAGGTGGGGCCGCCGAGGATCTGCACCACACCGAAGGAGGTGAAGGTGAAGAGGAAGACCATGAGCGCGGCCGCGGCCACGGCCGGGCCCAGCGCCGGAAGCGTCACCTTCCGCCAGGCCGCGAACCGCGAGGCGCCCAGCATCCGGGCGGCCTCCTCCTGCCGCGGATCGAGCTGCGCCCACAGGCCGCCGACGGTCCGTACGACGACCGCGTAGTTGAAGAACACGTGCGCGAGCAGGATCGCCCACACGGTGGTGTCCAGCCGCAGACCCCACAGCTCGTCGAGCAGTCCGCGGCGGCCGACGAGCGCCAGGAACGCCGTACCGACGACAACGGTCGGCAGCACGAACGGAACGGTGACCACGGCCCGCAGGATCTGCTTGCCCCTGAAATCGAAGCGCGCGAAGACATATGCGCCGGGGAGTGCGATCAGCAGCGTGAGCGCCGTCGACACGAGCGCCTGCCAGGTGGTGAACCACAGGACGTGCCGGATGTCGGACTGCATGAGGACGTCCCCGATCCGCCCCCACCGCCAGACCCCGTCGACCTTGAGGCCGCGTGCGACGATCGCGGCGACGGGATAGGCGAAGAAGACCCCGAAGAACGCGACGGGCACGGCCATCAGACCGAGCCGCGCCGCGCTCCCCCGGAGGTCTTTCCGGGGCCGGGGCGCTACTTCAGTACGAGCGAGGTCCACGACTTGACCCACTGGTCACGGTTGGCGGCGATCCTGGCGGGGGCCATGGTCTCGGGGTCCTTGGCCGCCGGGCCGTACTTCGTGAACTCGGCGGGCACCTGCGCCCCCTCGACCACGGGGTAGACGAACATGTTGAGCGGCATGTCCTCCTGGAACTTCTTGGTGATCAGGAAGTCGATGAGCGCCTTGCCGCCCTTGGCGTTCCCGGCGTTGCTCAGCAGGCCCGCGTACTCGACCTGGCGGAAGCAGGTGCCGGCCGCGACCCCGGTCGGCGCGGTCTTCGGCTTCGGGTCGCCGTAGATCACCTCGGCGGGCGGCGAGGAGGCGTACGAGACGACCAGGGGCCGGTCGGCCTTGGCCTTCTTGCCGCCCGCGGAGCCGGAGAACTCGTCGTTGTACGCCTGCTCCCAGCCGTCGACGACCTTCACGCCGTTCACCCTGAGCTTCTTCCAGTAGCCCTGCCACCCGTCGTCGCCGTACCGCGCGGCACTCCCGAGCAGGAAACCGAGGCCGGGCGAGGAGGTGGAGGCGTTCTCCGTGACGAGCAGGTTCCTGTACGCGGGCTTGATCAGGTCGTCGAGCGAGGCCGGCGGTGTCAGCTTGTGCTCGCTGAACCAGGCCTTGTCGTAGTTGACGCAGATGTCGCCCGAGTCGATGGGCGTGACCCGGTGCCTGTCCTGGTCGACCAGGTACTCGGACTTGATCGTGCCGGCGCCCTTGGCCTCGTAGGACTGGAACAGCCCGTTGTCGAGGGCCCGGGAGAGCAGGGTGTTGTCGACGCCGAAGAAGACGTCGCCCTGGGGGTTGTCCTTGGTGAGGATCGCCTTGTTGACGGCCTGCCCGGCGTCGCCGTCCTTGAGGACCTTGACCTTGTAGCCGGACTCCTTCTCGAACGCCTTCAGTACGGCCTTGGAGTAGACGAAGGAGTCGTGGCTGACGAGCGTCACGGTCTTGGAGGCGGCGCCCCCGCCGCCGGCGGAAGCGGAGTCGGACGAGCCGCAGGCGGACAGCGTGACGATGCCGAGTCCGGCCGCCGCGACCACTGCCGTGATCCTGCTGATGGTGGTGCTCACTGGATTCCTCCTGGAGTGACCAGGAAGAGACGCGGCCCTGCCCGGGAACCTCTGAGAGTTCCCGGGCAGGGCGCAACAGCTTGAGTGATGACCGAACTTCCTACCCAGAATGACCTGGGCAAGGTTCAGAGGGTCTGCGGTCTGTCCCGCACTCTCAGCGCTGTGGCGCTCCCCTGTCGGAATATGAAGATGTACGTACGCGGATCAGACTACCGCTCGCTGGCAGCGAGCTGTCCGCACGCCCCGTCGATCTCCTGGCCGCGGGTGTCCCGGACGGTGACCGGCACGCCGTGCGCCGCGATGGCCTCGACGAACGCCTTCTCGTCCTCGGGCCGCGAGGCCGTCCACTTGGAGCCGGGTGTGGGGTTCAGCGGGATCAGGTTCACATGCACCGGCTTGCCCCGCAGGAGCCGGCCGAGACGGTCACCGCGCCACGCCTGGTCGTTGATGTCGCGGATGAGGGCGTACTCGATGGAGAGCCGGCGTCCCGACTTGGCGGCGTACTCCCATCCGGCGTCCAGCACCTCGCGCACCTTCCACCGCGTGTTCACGGGGACGAGGGTGTCGCGCAGCTCGTCGTCCGGCGCGTGCAGCGAGATCGCGAGGCGGCACTTGAAGTCCTCGTCGGCGAACCGGTGGATGGCCGGCACCAGCCCGACGGTGGAGACGGTGATGCCGCGCTGCGACAGCCCGAGTCCATCGGGCTCGGGGTCGGTGAGGGCACGGATGGACTGGACGACCCGCTTGTAGTTGGCGAGCGGCTCCCCCATGCCCATGAACACGATGTTGCTCAGCCGCGCCGGACCGCCCGGAATCTCGCCGTCCCTGAGGGCGCGCATCCCGTCCACGATCTGGTGGACGATCTCGCCGGTGGACAGGTTGCGGTCGAGACCGGCCTGGCCGGTGGCGCAGAACGGGCAGTTCATGCCGCATCCGGCCTGCGAGCTGATGCACATGGTGACCCGGTCCGGGTACCGCATCAGCACGGACTCGACGAGTGTCCCGTCGAAGAGCTTCCACAGGGTCTTGCGGGTGGTGTCGTCGTCACAGCTGATGTGCCGCACGACCGACATCAGCTCCGGCAGCAGCGCCTCCTGGAGCTTCCCGCGCGAGGCGGCCGGAATGTCCGTCCACTCCGCGGGGTCGTGCGCGTACCGCGCGAAGTAGTGCTGCGACAGCTGCTTGGCGCGAAACGGCTTCTCACCGATCGCGGCAACCGCCTCTTTACGCTCGGCGGGCGTGAGATCGGCAAGGTGCCGCGGCGGCTTCTTGGCTCCGCGGGGGGCGACGAATGTGAGTTCTCCGGGCTTAGGCATGGCTGTACCAGTGTCGCAGATCAATTGGCGTGACCTGCGGCCGTCGCCTCCGGGGCCCTCGAAAGGCCCGGCGACACCCGGTGCGGCAGTCGGCGGGCCAGGGGCAGGACGGCGGCGCCGAGGAGGAAGCCGATTGAAAAGCATCGCTCCCACGCAGATCATCCCCCGTTGAAAAACCCGAGGGACATGGACGAAGGGCCCGCCGTCCGGTGGACAGCGGGCCCCGCACCAGCGGACCCGTGGGTCAGCCGGAGCCGACGAAGAGGACGAGAAGCAGCCAGACCACCGGGGCCGTGGGCAGCAGCGAGTCCAGCCGGTCCATGATGCCGCCGTGGCCCGGGAGCAGCGTGCCCATGTCCTTGATGCCCAGGTCACGCTTGATCATGGACTCGCCGAGGTCACCGAGCGTGGCGCTGACCGCGACCGCGAAGCCGACGATCAGACCCTGCCACCAGGTGCCGTCGTCGATCAGGAAGTGCATGCACAGTGCGCCCGCGACCATCGCGAAGGAGACCGCGCCGAACAGACCCTCGCGGGTCTTGCCGGGGCTGATGCGCGGGGCGAGCTTGTGCTTGCCGAAGCGCCAGCCGATCGCGTACGCGCCGGTGTCGCTGACCACGGTCAGCAGCAGGAACGTCAGGACGCGGCGCGGCCCGTCGTCGGCCGTGAGCATCAGCGCGACGAAGGTGGCCAGGAACGGCACGTAGAAGGCCGCGAAGACCCCCGCCGTGACATCCCTGAGGTAACCCTCGGGCGGTTCCGTCATGCGCCAGACCAGGACGGCCAGTGCGGTGAGTGCCATCGCCACCCACGCGCCCTCGGTGCCCCGGACGTATCCGGCGACGACCATCGCCGCGCCACCGACCGCCAGCGGGACGAGGGGCGCCTTGATGCCCTTGCGCTCCTCCAGCCGCGAGGTGAGCTCCCACAGGCCCACGACCACGGCGACCGCTATCACGCCGATGAAGACGGCCTTGACGACGAACAGGGATGCGACGATCACCGCGCCGAGCCCGACGCCCACTCCTATGGCCGCGCCCAGGTCGCGTCCCGCACTCTTCTTCTGAGGTGCGGGGACGGGCTGGGGGGCGGCGCTGGGCATGGGCTCCTGCGGGCTCTGCGGATTGTGCGACGGGGTCCCGAAGGGCACCGGCGCTGTGAACGGGCTGTCGTCGCGGAACGGGGGGCCACTCAGCCGAGCGGCCCCCCGGTCGCCATCCTGGTCTCCGCCATGTGCGGGTACGTCGGGCACGATGGGCATGGGGCGAGTCTGCTGGGCTTCATGCCCATCGTAGGTGGGACCCGCCGGGGCAGCCCCCTGGACAGGCCCCTGGTCGGACGGCCCCCAGTACCCGGCTTTTGGCGGTGCTCCCCAGGAAGAGTCGTTCATCAGACCTCGAGAAGCTCAGCTTCCTTGTGCTTGAGGAGCTCGTCCACCTGGGCGACGTACTTCGCCGTGGTGTCGTCGAGCTCCTTCTCGGCGCGGCGGCCCTCGTCCTCGCCGACCTCGCCGTCCTTGATCATCTTGTCGATGGTGTCCTTGGCCTTGCGGCGCACGGAGCGGATCGAGACCTTGGCGTCCTCACCCTTGGTCTTGGCGACCTTGATGTAGTCCCTGCGGCGCTCCTCGGTCAGCTCCGGGAAGACCACTCGGATGAGGCTGCCGTCATTGCTGGGGTTGACGCCCAGGTCGGAGTCGCGGATCGCCTGCTCGATGTTGCGCAGCGCGGTCTTGTCGAACGGGGTCACCACGGCCATGCGCGGCTCCGGCACCGCGAACGAGGCCAGCTGGTTGATCGGTGTCAGCGCGCCGTAGTAGTCGGCCACGATCTTGTTGAACATCGCCGGGTGCGCACGGCCTGTGCGGATAGCGGCGAAGTCGTCCTTGGCGACCACGACCGCCTTCTCCATCTTCTCCTCGGCCTCGAGGAGGGTCTCTTCGATCACCACTTGCTCCTGCGTGTCTTGAGTAGGCCCGGCTTCCGGTGGGTGGCGGCCGGCTGCGTCGCGTCTTGTTCCTGCACGGTTCCCGACCGGCAGGACATTGTCCATCCCCCGGTCAGGGTCCGTCCCCCGACAGGGCGGAGCCCCGGTCGGGATGGGGCTCGGTCAGGCTCGGCTGCTCTGGTCACCCACAAGAGTGCCGATCTTCTCACCCTTGACGGCGCGCGCGATATTGCCCTCCGCCAGAAGCTCGAAGACCAGGATGGGCAGCTTGTTGTCCCGGCACAGGGTGATGGCCGTCATGTCGGCGACCTTGAGGTCGCGCGTGATGACCTCGCCGTAGCCGAGCGAGTCGAACTTCACCGCTTCAGGGTTGGTCTTCGGGTCGGAGTCGTAGACCCCGTCCACGCCGTTCTTGCCCATCAGCAGGGCCTCGGCGTCGATCTCCAGGGCCCGCTGGGCGGCGGTGGTGTCGGTGGAGAAGTACGGCATGCCCATGCCGGCGCCGAAGATGACCACACGGCCCTTCTCCAGGTGGCGCACGGCACGCAGCGGGATGTACGGCTCGGCGACCTGGCCCATGGTGATGGCGGTCTGGACGCGGCTGTCGATGCCTTCCTTCTCCAGGAAGTCCTGGAGGGCGAGGCAGTTCATGACCGTGCCGAGCATGCCCATGTAGTCGGAGCGGGCCCGGTCCATGCCGCGCTGCTGCAGTTCGGCGCCGCGGAAGAAGTTGCCGCCGCCGATGACGACCGCGATCTGGGCACCGCCGCGCACGACGGCCGCGATCTCGCGGGCGATCTTGTGCACCACGTCTGGGTCGACGCCCAGTCCCCCGCCACCGGCGAACGCCTCACCGGAAAGCTTCAGCAGAAAGCGTCCCGCGCCTTTGCCGTCGTCGCTCTTCTCGCCGTTGTCGGCCTGGGTGGTGGTCATGGAGATCTCGCCTCTTTTACGTGTCGCACATACGAAGAAGGCCATTGCCGATGGGGTGCTGACTCCCATGCGCGGCAATGGCCTCCTCGTCAGATCTGCTGTCGTCCGCCACACGCGCGTGCGGGGCCGCATACGCGATTGGCGCGGACGACTGCTGTCGACCCTAGCGGGGTCGCGCGTCGATCGCGGTACGGACTCAGATGCCGACCTTGATGCGCGTGAAACGCTTCAGGGTGACACCGGCCTCGTCCAGGACCTTCTGGACGGACTTCTTCTGGTCCAGCGCGTAGGGCTGGCCCAGGAGAGTCGCCTCCTTGAAGAAGCCGTTGACACGACCCTCGACGATCTTCGGAAGGGCGGCCTCGGGCTTGCCCTCGGCGCGGGTGGTCTCCTCGGCGACGCGGCGCTCGGTCTCGACGACCTCGGCCGGGACGTCCTCCTTGGAGAGGTACTTCGGCGCGAAGGCCGCGATGTGCTGCGCGACACCCTTGGCGAGGTCGGCGTCGGCCTTGTCCAGCTCGACCAGGACACCGATCTGCGGGGGCAGGTCGGGCATGGTGCGGTGCATGTACGCGGCGACGTAGGTGCCGGAGTACGCGGCGAAGCGGTCCAGGACGATCTTCTCGCCCAGGGTGGCGTTGGCCTCGTCGACGAACGCCTGGACCGTCTTGCCGGCCTCGATCTCGGACGCGAGCAGCGCCTCGATGTCGGCGGGGGCGGTGGCGGCGGCGTGCTGGGCGATCTGGTTGGCGACGGCCTGGAACTTCTCGCCCTTGGCGACGAAGTCCGTCTCGCACTTCAGCTCGACCAGGACACCGGAGGTGTTGTCGTCGGCGATGATCGAGACCACGGCGCCGTTCTCGGCGGAGCGGCCCTCGCGCTTGGCGACGCCCTTCTGGCCCTTGATGCGCAGGGCCTCGACGGCCTTGTCGACGTTGCCCTCGGCCTCGTCCAGCGCCTTCTTGCAGTCCATCATGCCTGCGCCGGTGAGCTCACGGAGCTTCTTGACGTCGGCGGCGGTGTAGTTCGCCATGATTCCTGGAATCTCTCTCGAAGTCTGAAGATCTACGGGCCGAACGGCGGGGGCTTGGTGGGCCCCCGCCGTTCGAATACCCGAAGGGGTGAGGGGTCAGGCCTGCTCGGCGTCCGCGGCGGGAGCCTCGGCGGCCGGAGCCTCGACCTCGGCGGCAGGGGCCTCGGCAGCGGGGGCCTCGGCCGGAGCCTCGACCTCGGCAGCGGCCTCAGCCGGCTTCTCGGCCTCGGCGGCAGGCGCCTCGTCGGCCTTCTTCTCGCCCTCGAGCAGGTCGCGCTCCCACGCGGCCAGCGGCTCGCCCGCGGCCTTGTCACCCTCGGCGGCCTTGCCGGCGCCGGAACGGGAGATGAGGCCCTCGGCGACGGCGTCGGCGATCACGCGGGTGAGCAGGGTGACGGAGCGGATCGCGTCGTCGTTGCCCGGGATCTTGTAGTCGACCTCGTCGGGGTCGCAGTTGGTGTCGAGGATGGCGACGACCGGGATGTTGAGCTTCCGGGCCTCACCGACCGCGATGTGCTCCTTCTTGGTGTCCACGATCCAGACGGCGCTGGGAACCTTGGACATCTCGCGGATACCACCGAGGGTCTTCTCCAGCTTGGCCTTCTCGCGCGAGAGCACGAGAAGCTCCTTCTTGGTGAGACCGGACGCGGCGACGTCCTCGAAGTCGATCTGCTCAAGCTCCTTGAGGCGCTGCAGACGCTTGTAGACGGTCGAGAAGTTGGTGAGCATGCCGCCCAGCCAGCGCTGGTTGACGTAGGGCATGCCGACGCGGGTGGCCTGCTCCGCGATGGCCTCCTGCGCCTGCTTCTTCGTGCCGACGAACATGACCGTGCCGCCGTGGGCGACGGTCTCCTTGACGAACTCGTAGGCGCGGTCGATGTACGACAGCGACTGGAGCAGGTCGATGATGTAGATGCCGTTGCGCTCGGTGAAGATGAAGCGCTTCATCTTCGGGTTCCAGCGACGGGTCTGGTGACCGAAGTGGACGCCGCTTTCCAGCAGCTCCCGCATCGTGACGACGGCCATAGCCGTTCTCCTTGATTTTCTCGGTTGTGCCGCGTGTGCCGGACGGCACTCGCGCCTGACGCCCGCGTGCGCCTTGCCCTGAGGACCGAGGAGCGCTGACATCGGCTTTCGTCTTGCGACTCATGGCCTGATGTCGGGGCGTGCGAAGTCGACCCGGTGACCCGGATCGCCACATGAAGTGTACGGGACCCGCGAGGTGCCGGGTGACGCCGCTGTCCACAACCGGTCGGTACTCCACAGGTCCCGGTCCTCCCGGCCCGATCCGCGGCACGGTTGCGGCATGCGAGCGAAACGATGTGTGCGTACGTGGCCGGGGGTGCTGCTGTTGTTGACGGCGGCCGTTCTCGGGGTGCCGTCCCCGTCCGCTCTCGCGTGGCCGAGCGGTACGGCACCGCCCGGACCACCGGAGCAGGACGCCCCGGTACCGTCCGTCGCCCGCGCCTGGCCGGTGGGCTCCCGCCCTCTGGTCGTACGCGGCTGGGAGCCTCCGGCGACGCCCTACGGCCCGGGCCACCGGGGTGTGGACCTGGCGGCGCTCGCGGGCACCTCGGTGCGGGCGGTGGCCCCGGGCCGGGTGTCCTTCGCCGGGCGGGTGGCGGGCCGGGGCGTGGTCTCGGTGGAGCTCTCGGGGACGGGCGAACCCCCGCTGCGGACGACGTACAGCCCGGTCCGCGCGACGGTGGAAAAGGGCGACGAGGTCGCGGCGGGCGACACCCTCGGCGCCCTGGAGCCCCCGTCCGCCCACTGCCCGGCATCGTGCCTGCACTGGGGCCTGCTGAGAGCGGGGACCTACCTGGATCCCTTGTCGCTGCTGCCGCCCTGGCTGCTCAACAGGGGGCCTTCGCGTTTGCTGCCGGTGCCCGGGTGACCAGGGGGCTAGCCCCGAACCCCCCGCAGTGCCATGGCGACCGCCGCGTCGGTGACGGCCCCCGGATCCTCGGCCGCGCCGAGCTCGATCCGCCGCACCGCGGCATCCACGATGCCCTGCAACAACATCGCCGCAAGCCGCGGCTCCACATGGCCCATGGCCCCGAGCGCCTCGCCGATCATCGCGACAAGCCCCCCGTGCGCGGCACGGATCTTCTCGCGTGCACCGGCGTCGAGCTCGCTCGCGGAGATGGCGACCACGGCCCGGTGCCGCCGGTCCCCGACGAGGGCGAGCTGCCGTCGGACGTACTGCTCCACCTTGCCCTCGGGACTGTCGGCCGCGGCCATCGCCGCCTCGACCTCCGCCGCCCAGAGGGGGAAGTCGACCTCGCACAACTCCTCGACGACGGCCGCACGGGAGCGGAAGTACTCGTAGACGGAGGAACGCGCGAGCCCCGTCCGCTCGGCGAGCGCCGGGAACGTCAGCGCCTCCGTCCCGCCCTCGGACAACAGGGACCGTGCCGCGTCCAGCAGGGCGGCTCGCTGCATCGACCGGTGCTCGGCCACGGAGGCCGCTCGAATCCTTGGCACGTCAACCACTTTACGGACGGACCGCCCCCGGCGGCAGTCACTCCGCCCACCCGCCCGAACAAGACCCCGGCCGGAATCGGGCCGGGCAGGGACGATTCAGCACCCTGCACCACCGGGCTCAGCGCCCGAAGCTCGCCAGCTTCGCCCGCAGCTGGAGCACGGACTTGGTGTGGATCTGACTCACCCTGCTCTCGGTCACACCCAGCACATTGCCGATCTCCGCGAGAGTGAGCCCTTCGTAGTAGTAGAGCGTGACGACGGTCTTCTCGCGTTCCGGCAGGGTGTTGATCGCCCGCGCCAGGAACCTCCGCAGCTCCCTGTCCTCGGCGACCTCCACGGGGTTGTCGGCCGCGGTGTCCTCCAGGGTGTCCATGAGGCTCAGCCGGTCACCACCCTCGCCGCCGACGTGCAGCAGTTCCTCCAGGGCGACCACGTTGGCCAGCGACAACTGGCTGAAGACCGCGTGGAGTTCCTCCACCCCGATGCCCATCTCGGAGGCCACCTCGCCCTCCGAGGGCGTACGCCGCAGCTTCGCCTCCAGCGTGGCGTAGGCCCGCTCGACGTTGCGCGCCTTCTGCCGCACCGATCTCGGAATCCAGTCCAGCGCCCGCAGTTCGTCGATCATCGCGCCCCGGATCCGGGTGATCGCGTAGGTCTCGAACTTGATCTCCCGCTCGATGTCGAACTTCTCGATGGCGTCGATCAGCCCGAACACCCCGGACGACACGAAGTCCGCCTGCTCGACATTGGCCGGCAGACCGACGCTCACCCGGCCCGCGACGTACTTGACCAGCGGCGAGTAGTGCAGGATCAGCTGCTCCCGCAGCCGCTCGTCGCCCGTCGCCTTGTACGAGCGCCACAGCTCGTCGAGGGTCGAGGGAGCGGGCGGGCGCACGCTACCGCCGTCGCGGGCAGCTGGGGGAATCGCCGCCCGGTCGGACCCGGAGGTGTGCTGGGGCATTCGTCGCCTTGTGCCGTTCTGCCGTGAACTGGGGGTGCCTGGGTGAGCTGTCGGTCTGATGTCGAGTTGCCTGTCTACGTCGGAATCCACGTGAGCGTAGCGTGACTGGAGTGTCGCAGTGCGCGAAGGGCGGGGGATCACCCCTGCGCAGATACGTTCCGCTGGACGCTCCCCGGGGTCAGAACCGTCGCCCTGTGTGATCACCGGGAAGCACCAACTGCGGGAATTGCCAAGGGTGTCGGCGGTTCGCCCGGACGGCCGAACACTCTCGGTCAGCACTCCTTCCGATCACCGCGGACGGAGATCATTGCCTGGCGTGTCAACTTCCAGCCGTCGCCGTGTCGTTCGACGTAACCAAGTGATCGGAGCTCGTACAGTCTCCCGACCACGTCGTCCTTCGCCGTTCCGGCCTCACGGGCGATCTCGTCCGCGCTCGCGGCCGCCCGGCCCGGCAGTGCGGCCAGCACTCGCCGCGCCCCCGGCTCCAACAGGTCGCGCGGCAGCACGGGCCCGCGCCGGTCCGGGGCGAGCTCTCCCATGTCGCCCACCAGTTCGGCGACTTCCTCGGCGTCGGAGACCAGCACCGCTTCGCCGCGCAGGAGTTCGTGCACCCCGGCCGACAGCCCACTGGTGACCGGTCCGGGAACCCCCATCGTGAACCGCCCCAGCCGCTGCGCCGCCCGCGCGGTGACCAGCGCCCCGCTGCGGTACGCCGCCTCGACGACCACGGTCCCCCGGGTGAGCGCCGCGATCACCCTGTTGCGGAGGATGAACCTGCTCGGTGTCGGGTGGTCGCCGGGCGGCAACTCCCCCACGACCAGCCCCTGTTCCGCGATCCTGGTGATCAACTGGGTATGGCCGCGCGGATAGGGCCGGTCGACGCCGCAGGCCAGCACGGCGACGGTCGCGCCGCCCGCCCCGAGGGCGCCCCGGTGCGCGGCGCCGTCCACGCCGTACGCGCCGCCCGACACCACCACCCAGCCCCGCTCCGCGAGCCCGGAGCCGAGCATGGCCGCCACATGTGCCCCGTACTCGGTACAGGCCCGCGCCCCGACGACCGCCACCGACCGCAGCGCCCATATCCGCAGGCTGGGCCGCCCCCGCACCCACAACCCGGTGGGCCGGGAGTCCCCCAGGTCGTCGAGTTGCGCGGGCCACTCCGGGTCACCGGGGCAGACGAACCGCGCCCCGGCCGCCCGCGCCTCGGCCAGATCCCGCTCCGGCCGCACCCGGCCGACCCGCCCCCGCAGCCCCTCCCAGCGCTTCGCCGAAGCCCCCGGCAGCGGCTCGCCTCCCCCCACCAGCCGCCGCGCCACCTCCACGGCCCCGAACTCCCGCAGCCACCGTCCGCCGAGTTCGTCCCCGGGTTCGATGATGCGGGCGAGGGCCACCCGGGCATGCCGTTCGTCGTCCGTCATGGGCGCGAACCGATCAGCATCGGCACGCCTCGGGGTACGCCGGTGCGCAGTTGCAGGGCGAGGGCGACGTCCCCGGCGTCGGGGCGGTCGTGCCCGCTCAGGTCGGCGACGCTCCAGGCGACGCGGAGCACCCGGTCGAGGCCGCGTGCCGTCAGCGCGCCGCGCTCCAGGCCCCGTTCCGCCTCGTCCATCGCGCCCGGCCGCGCCTGCCAGCGGCTGCGCAGTTCCCGCCCCGGCACCTCGCTGTTGGTGCGCCACGGGGTCCCGGCGAGGCGTGCGGCCGCGCGCTCCCGGGCCGCGCGCACCCGGTCGGCCACCGTCCGCGTCGATTCGCCCTGGGCGCCGCGCTCGGTCAGCTCGGCTCGGGTGACCGGCTCCACGTCGACCCTCAGGTCCATCCGATCGAGCAGGGGCCCGGAGAGTTTGGCCTGGTAGCGGCGGACGCTGGAGGGCGGGCACTCGCAGAGGTCGTTCGCGACGCTGAAGCGCCCGCAGGGGCAGGGATTGGCCGCCAGGACCATCAGGAACTTCGCCGGGAACCGCACGACACCGGCGCTGCGCGCGATGACGACGTACCCGGCCTCCAGAGGCTGGCGCAGGGCGTCCAGCGTGAAGCCGCTGAACTCCGGTGCCTCGTCCAGAAAGAGCACCCCTCGATGTGCCAGCGACACCGCTCCGGGCCGCGCGAGCCCTTTGCCGCCGCCGACGAGCGCCTGCATCGTCGCCGAGTGGTGGGGCGCGCAGTAGGGCGGGTCGTTCACCAGCGGTTTGCCCGCCGGCAGCAGGCCCGCGACCGAGTGGACGGCCGTCACCTCCAGGGACTCGGTCCGGGTCAGCGGGGGCAGGATCGCCGGCATGCGCTCGGCCAGCATCGTCTTGCCCGCGCCCGGTGGGCCCTGGAGAAAGACGTGGTGGCCGCCGGCGGCCGCGACCTCCATCGCGGTGCGCGCCGAGAGCTGACCGACCACATCGGCGAGGTCGTGCCCCCGGTCGTGCTCGGCCACGGCCATGCCGCACAGGCCGGTCGCCTCGCCCGTGCCGGGCAGGCGCAGCCCGGCCAGGAGCGGGTCGGGCCGGCCGACCTCGTCCGGCGGCTCCTCGGGCACCGGTTCGTCCGTGAGCACCGCGATCAGCTGGCGCAGGCTGCGGACCCCGAGCACGGAGACGCCCGGCACCAGGGAGGCCTCGGCCGCCGCGCACTCCGGGACCACGACCTGTTCGTAGCCCGCGTCGGCCGCGGCCAGGACGGCCGGCAGCACGCCCCGCACCGGCCGCACCCTTCCGTCCAGGCCCAGCTCGCCGATCATCACGATGTCGGCGAGGACGCGGGGATCGATGCGCTCGGCGGCTCCGAGCACGGCGCACGCCACCGCGAGGTCGAAGCCCGATCCGCCCTTGGGGACGGACGCCGGGCTCAGTCCGACCGTGAGTTTCTTCTGGGGCCACTCGGCTCCGGAGTTCACCACCGCGGCCCGCACCCGGTCGCGGCTCTCCGTCAGGCTCTTGTCGGGGAGCCCCACCAGCGTGAAGGCGGCGACTCCGGGCTCCAGGTCGGCCTGGACCTCGACGACTACGCCCTCGACGCCGACGAGCGCCACGGAACACGTACGCGCGAAGCCCATCAGGCCACCCCCCGCACATGCTCGACGACGGGTGCTCCGCGGTCGGGGAGCAGGACGCCCACGAGGTCGATACGGACCCCGCCTGGCGGTGCGCCTCCGTGTTCCTGGAGCCAGCGTTGGGCCAGATCGCGCAGGCGCCCGGCCTTGGCGGGTGTGACGGCGGCCATCGGATGTTCGAAGGCCCCGGACCTGCGGGTCTTGACCTCGCACATCACCAGTGCGTCGCCGTCCCGGGCCACGATGTCGATCTCACCGGTCCTGCCACAGCGCCAGTTGCGCTGGACGACCGTCATCCCGGCCTCGACCAGCCGCCTGGCGGCCAGGTCCTCGCCGTACTTTCCCAGTGCGCCGCGTGCGTTGCCCGTCGTGCGTGTGCTCATGTCGGCACCACCTCCGGCACCCACACTGGGCCCACCACGGCCCGCTATTGGATCTTGGTGGACGGCCGGACGATTGTGGATAACTCCGTCACCCACAAGAGCGTCCGGCCGACCCCTCGGCTGCTCGGCCCAGACACGCGGCTCCGCTGCTCAGCTGCCCGGCAGCTCCAGATCACTCTTGTTCAGCTCTTCGATGTTCACGTCCTTGAACGTGAGGACCCGCACCTGCTTCACGAAACGAGCAGGTCGGTACATGTCCCACACCCAGGCGTCCGCCATGGACACCTCGAAGAAAACCTCGCCCTGGACCGAGTGCACCTGCATCTCGTAGTCGTTGGTGAGGTAGAAGCGCCGTTCGGTCTCGATCACATATTTGAACAGACCGACGACATCGCGGTACTCCCGATAGAGCTTCAGCTCCATCTCGGTCTCGTACTTCTCGAGGTCCTCGGCGCTCATGGCATGTTCCCCTTCAGCCGTGCGTCCCCCTATTGTGCGCCAGCCCCGCGAGCCCCTAGACGATTTCGGTGTCGAGGACCTCGGGCCTGGCCGGGGGACCTTCGTCGAGCAGTCTGCGCAGCAGCTCGGCGAGTCTGGTCGGATACACCGTCTCATGCGCTTCGGCCAGTTCCCGGCACGTCCACCAGCGCGCTCCGGCGACACTGCGCCGTTCCAGCTCCGTCTGCCCGGCGGCCACGGTCGCCGTCTGGGTCGTACGGGCCAGGTAGTACCACTCGTCCTGGTCCCACCGGCGCCCCGCGAAGGGGAAGGAACACATCCGTCGCCACAGCACCGGGCCGAGTTCGACGTCGGTGATGCCGGTCTCCTCCGCGAGTTCCCTCAGGGCGGCCTCCTCACGCGTCTCCTCGCCCTCCAGGCCGCCGCCGGGCGTGAACCACCAGTTGTCCGAGGGATCGTCCGGCTCGTGCCCGTGCAGCAGCAGGATGCGCTCGCGCGGGTCCAGGAGGACGACCCGGGCGACCTTGCGCGGACCGCCCTCGCCGGATGATTCCGCGGCCGCGTCGCCGTACGACGTCTCAGCGGGCACCGGCAGGCTCCGGCTCCACCCGGCGGCGCCTGCCGGCACGCTTGGCGATCGGACCGTACGCCGCGCCGCCCATGACGAGGACCGCGCCCACCACGATCGCGGTGAGGACCAGCCGCAGCGGTCCCGGTGACGAGATCGTGCCGAGGGTCTCGAAGCCCGTGGGGCTCTTCAGCATGCCGTCCATGGGCCATGCCACGGCGTCCACGCGCGCCTTCACCGCGCCGCGCGGCACCGAACCGCTGCCCGCCTCGGTGAGGTGGGCCGTGGAGTCCAGCGAGCCGCTGCGCTCGTCACCGAGCAGGAACAGCCGGCCCTCGGGGACCTTGATCGTCGGTATCGTGCTCGACTCGGCGGCCTGCCCCTTGGCGAGGTACGGCTCGTCGATCTTCTTGCCGTTGACGGTCAGCTTGCCGTCCGTGCAGCAGGCGACCGTGTCGCCGCCGATCGCGACGACCCGCTTGACGAGGAGCATGTCTCCCCAGGACTTCTGCTTGAAGACCACGACGTCACCGCGCTCGACGTCACCGCCGTCGATCCGCTCGGCGAGGATCCGGTCGCCGGCCACGATGGTCGGCGACATGGAGTCGGTCGGCACGGTGTACGGCTGGTAGACGACCGCGCCCCAGGCGAAGCCTCCGAGGAAGAGCGCACAGCCGAGGGCCACGGCCAGCCCCGACAGCACGCTGCCGAGCCGACCGCGGCCCTCGTCCGTGTGACGTGTCCTGCTCATCCCAGTGCTCCCCAAGCTCGGAGAATCGATCCCGCGGCCCGATGACGGGCCGCGGAAGATCGGTGATCTGGGACGGCACCCTACCCGGCGGTACCTCCGCCAGAAAGCCTCAGTCCCCGACAGTGGAGCGACGCCGGCGCCACAGCACCAGTGGCACCGCGCCCACGAGTCCGAGGGCGCCCGGAGCGGCGGCGCTGAGGTTCTGGTCGAAGGTGTCCGGGACCGGCAGCGTGTCCCAGCGGGTGGGCGGCCAGGCGATCACGATGGCGCGGCCCACGACGTTGCCCACCGGAACGAAGCCCTTGTTCTTGTCCTGCTGGTGGTAACGGGAGTCCTGCGAGTTCTGCCGGTGGTCACCCATGACCCAGATTTTGCCCTTGGGCACCTTCACCTTGAACTGGCCGCCGTCGTCGACGCTGCACGGGGTGTTCCCGGCGTACACGAAGTCCGTGTCGTTGAGCGCCTTGCCGTTGACCTTGAGCGGGCCCGTGCCCTTGCACTCGATGGTGTCGCCGCCGACCCCGATGACCCGCTTGATGAGGTCCTTCTCATTGGCGGACGGCATCAGACCGATCCAGCCCAGGACCCGCTGCACGGCGTTCGGTTCGGGGGTGGGCTCGCCGTCCAGCCAGTGGTCGGGGTCGTGGAAGACGACGACCTCGCCGCGCTCGGGCTCGGAGCCGAACCACGGGGTGAGCTTGTCGACGAGGACGCGGTCACCCTTTTCGAGGGTGTGCTGCATCGAGTCCGAAGGGATCGAGAACGCCTGCACCAGGAACGTCTTGATCAGCAGCGCGAGAACCAGCGCGATGCCGACGAGGAGCGGGAGTTCCTTCCAGAAGGAGCGTGGCTTCCTGGGCGGTTGTTCCTGCTCGCCCTGCTCCTTCGTACCGCCGTCGTCCCCGGAGTCACTCCCGGAGGTGGCGACGTCTTCCGTGGCCGGGGTGGCCGTCTCGTCGGTTCGCTCCGGCCGCTCTTCGGGTCCATCGTGTCCGGATCGTGCGCCGACCGCCAAATCCCCCACATCCACTCCTCACTCCGTGCCGCCGCCTGCGCCGTATCCGACGCAGGCCCACCACTCCCATAACGAGCGGGAGTTCCGCAGGGCTCGGGAGCGGGATCAATCCATTCAGATCCGCGGAGGCCACCCTATGCGACGGGCCGAGAGCGGTGGTCGACCCGCCCGCCACCGACGCGTATGTGTCCGGTTCCTCGAGTCGGCTCCAGTGCCCGAGCGGCCAGGCGATGACCATCGCCCGCCCGACGACCGACTTCTCGGAGACGGTGCCGCTGTACTTCTCGGTGCGGTGGAAGCGCGAGTCGGCCGAGTTGTCCCGGTGGTCGCCCATGACGAACAGGCGACCCTCGGGAACCTTCACCTCGAACGCGAACGCGGAGGGCTTGTTGTCCGCGGCGTGGATGTAAGGCTCGTTCAGGGGAGTGCCGTTGACCGTCACGCGTCCCTGTGTGTCGCAGCACTTCACGGTGTCGCCGCCGACGGCCACGACCCGCTTGATCAGGTCCCGTTCGTTGTCGGAAGGCAGCAGGCCGATGAAGGTCAGCCCCTCCTTGACCTGCTTGACGACGATGGGGTCGTCCTTCTTGGACGTCGACTGCTCGTCCTTGAGCCAGTTCCCGGGGTCCTTGAAGACGACGACGTCGCCGCGCTGCGGCTTGGAGCCGAACCATGGCGTGAACTTGTCGACGAGGACACGGTCACCGATCTGGATCGTGTTCTCCATGGAGCCCGACGGGATCACGAAGGCCTGGACGAGGAAGGTCTTCAGAACGAGGGCTATGAGGACCGCGACGCCGACGAGAAGAGGTATCTCCTTGACCGCCGAACGCCGTCTGCGCCGCTTGACCTTCTGCTGCAGTCTGCGCCGCTCGGCACGGCCCGGCCGGGACGCCCCGCCGGCGCGCCGGGACCCGGTGGGCAGCAGGTTGTCGGCGGCCGTGCTGGGGGCGCCGCGCGGTTTGCCGCGGTTACCCATGGGCACCGTCCGCGGCGGGCACGCGCGCGTAGGCGCCGGGGCGCTCCAGGCGGGTCCAGTGGTCCGCGGGCCAGGCGACCCAGTCGGCCCGGCCGATGACGTCTGCGACGGGGATCATGCCGCCGCCCGGGGAGCCCAGGTGGTCGCGGGAGTCACGGGAGTCGCTGCGGTGGTCTCCGAGGACGAACAGGGTGCCCTCGGGCACGACGACGTCGAAGGAGGCGTCGGACGGGCTGTCCCCCGGGTAGAGAAACGTCGACTCGTCGACCGACCGGCCGTTCACCTTGAGCCTCCCCTCCTTGTCGCAGCAGACCACATGGTCTCCCCCTACACCGACGACGCGCTTGATGTAGTCGGCGTTCCCGAAGTAGCCAGTGCCGTCGAACACAACGACATCGCCCCGCTGCGGCTCGGAACCGAAACGGTACGCCAACTTATTTACGAGAACGCGGTCCCCGATCCTCAATCCCTGCTCCATGGAGCTGCTGGGGATCTGGAACGGCTGCATCACGAAGGTGCTGAGGATCAGCAGAAACAGCAGGCAGACCAGCCCGGTCAGGGTGATCCGGCCACCAGGGAGCCATTCGGCGACCCGGGAGAGCAACGCGAAGCGCGACCGGTCCTCCGGCCCTTCGGTGTCCGAGGTCTCCTCGGAGTCGGAAGGACGGGAGGAGCGGTCGCGCTCCAGGTGCTGTGCTTCGGTGTCCATCGGGGCCCGATGTTATCCGGCCCCGCTGTGACACCTTTTTGCCGGTTCGCTCGCCTGCGGCTCGCGACCGGCGACGCGAACTCAGCGCTCGCGCTTCTCCTTGATCTTCGCGGCCTTGCCGCGCAGCTCGCGCAGGTAGTACAGCTTGGCGCGACGCACGTCACCCTTGGTGACGAGCTCGATCTTCTCGACGATCGGGGTGTGCACCGGGAAGGTGCGCTCGACGCCGACCGAGAAGGAGACCTTGCGGACCGTGAAGGTCTCGCGGACACCGGCGCCCTGGCGACGGATGACTACGCCCTTGAACTGCTGCACACGGGAGCGGTTGCCCTCGATGACGCGGACGTGGACGTTGACGGTGTCACCCGGGCGGAAGGCCGGGATGTCGCTGCGCAGCGACGCGTTGTCGACGGAGTCGAGCAGGTGAGACATTTCGTCTGCTTTCTTCGCTGATGCCACAGGTCATCCGCGGAAGTAGTTTTTCCAGGAGATGTGCTGTCCGTCGTCGGGGCGGGCGTCGTGTCCCCCTGTGGCAGGGGCGCGCGCCGGACGACGTACAACAGCGACCTAGTCTCCCACGACCTCTGGCCTGCGCCAAAATCGACCGTGGGCAGCGCCTTCGGGGTCCGGTGCCCAGCCCAGGATGGAGAGCATTTCGCGGTCCTTCTTGTCGAAGGCCGAGGGCTCGCAGCGCTCGATGAGGTCGGGGCGGTTGGCCGCCGTACGGCGCAGGGCCTCGTCGCGGCGCCAGCGGGCGATCTTGGAGTGGTGGCCGCTGAGCAGCACCTCGGGGATCTCGCGGCCGCGCCATGCCGGGGGCTTGGTGTAGACGGGCCCCTCCAGGAGGTTGGCCATGGCTCCGGGGGCGAAGGAGTCGTCCCGGTGCGACTCGGCGTTGCCGAGCACGCCCGGCAGGAGTCGGGCCACGGCCTCGGTGATCACGAGAACGGCAGCCTCGCCGCCTGCGAGGACGTAGTCGCCGATGGACACCTCGTAGACGGGCATCCTCGTCGCGTACTCGTCGATGACGCGGCGGTCGATGCCTTCGTAGCGGGCGGGTGTGAAGACCAGCCAGGGCCGCTCGGAGAGCTCGACGGCGAGTTCCTGAGTGAAGGGGCGCCCGCTGGGGGTGGGTACGACGAGGACCGGGCCCTGGGAGCCCGTCTCGTAGCCGTCCGCGAGGGCGGAGTCCAGCGCGTCGCCCCAGGGGTCGGTCTTCATGACCATGCCGGGGCCGCCGCCGTAAGGGGTGTCGTCGACCGTGTTGTGCCGGTCGTAGGTCCACTCCCGCAGATCATGCACGTGCACATTCAGCTGTCCACGCGCGCGTGCCTTGCCGACGAGCGAGACGTTCAGGGGGTCGAGGTACTCGGGGAAGATCGTGACGACGTCGAGCCGCATCACGCCTCCTCCTCGGGGGCGGCGATCTCGGCGTGGTCGTCGATCAGGCCCGGCGGCGGGTCGATGACCGCGCGCTGCTCCGACAGGTCGATCTCGGTGACGATCTCCTCGACGAACGGGATGAGCACTTCGCTGCCGTCGGCGCGCTCCACGACGAACAGGTCCTGCGAGGGCAGGTGCGAGATCTCGGTGATCCGCCCGACCTCGGTGCCGTCGACGGTGACGACGTCCAGGTCCATGAGCTGGTGGTCGTAGTACTCCTCGGGGTCCTCGGGCTTCGCGTCCGGGTCGACCTCGGCGATGAGGAGGGTGTTGCGCAGGGCCTCGGCGGCGGTCCGGTCGCGTACGCCCTCGAAGCGCAGCAGGAGGCGGCCGCTGTGCACGCGGCCGGTCTCGATGGTCAGCGGTCCGGTGGAGGCCGGATCGGTGGCCAGGACGGCACCGGGGCCGAGCCGCAGCTCCGGCTCGTCGGTACGCACCTCGACGGTGACCTCGCCCTTGATGCCGTGGGCGCGGCCCACTCGCGCGACTACGAGCTGCACTTCTCTGTATCTCCTGTCGTGTGCCTACGGCATTACTGCGTAGACGACTACGGGCCGGGGACGGCCCAATGGCCCTCCCCGGCCCGAGCCGGTGCTGCTGCTACGTCAGCGGACGTGGTCCACGTCGACGAGGTCGACGCGGACACCGCGGCCGCCGATTGCGCCCACGACGGTACGCAGAGCGCGCGCGGTGCGGCCGTTGCGACCGATCACCTTGCCGAGGTCGTCGGGGTGCACCCGAACCTCGAGGACGCGTCCGCGGCGCAGGTCACGCGAGGCGACCTGCACATCGTCGGGGTTGTCGACGATGCCCTTCACGAGGTGCTCGAGAGCCTCCTCGAGCATGCTCAGGCCTCGGTCGACGCGGACTCGGCGGGGGCCTCGTCCTTCTTCTCAGCCTTCTTCTTCTGGGTGATGGCCTCACCCTTGCCCTCGTCGTCGCCGCCCAGGGCGTCGAAGAGGGGGCGCGCGGCCTTCGGCTCGGCCACGAGCAGCGGAGCCGGGGCGGGCAGGCCCTTGAACTTCTGCCAGTCGCCGGTCAGCTTCAGGATCGCGAGAACGGGCTCGGTCGGCTGCGCGCCGACACCCAGCCAGTACTGCGCGCGGTCCGAGTCGACCTCGATGCGCGAGGGGTTCTGCACCGGGTGGTACAGACCGATCTCCTCGATGGCCCGGCCGTCACGGCGGGTACGGGAGTCGGCGACGACGATGCGGTAGTGAGGCGAACGGATCTTGCCCAGACGCTTCAGCTTGATCTTGACTGCCACGGAAGTGGTGTCTCCTGGTCTTGACGTGGTTGGGCACGGCAGATTGCCGCGTGGGGTTGCGGTACCCGAGTGCCCGATGGACGCGTCAGCCGGAGGAGAGAGGGGTCCTGTGCGGCTGTCGAGTACAGCTAGCCATTGTGCCACATCCTGGCGGGGCGACTTGACCGGGGCGGCCTGCAGCGACCTGCGGCCGGGCGGCGTCCGGCGCCGGGGTGAGCCGACGCCGGTCGCGTGAAGCGGCATCCACGAGATGCCGTTGCAGAACGCGGCCGGACGACTGCGCAACCCGGCGCCCGCGGGGTGCCGCTCAGCCGGCCGCCGCGCCGACCACCTCGGGGATCCGGAACGGCTTCCCGCACCCTCCGCACATGATCGGTGCCTGAGCCAGGACGGACGGGACGACCCGGACATTGCGACCGCAGTCGCACACCGCCTTGACGCGGACACCTCCTCCGGAGGAGCCGTGCCGGGCGGCCGGGCCACGGAAGCTGCGGGCGGTGTCCGCGGCTGTCGCGACGGTGTGTGCCTTGAGGGCGCGCTGCAGCCGCTCGATCGTCGGGCGGTAGCGGCGCTTCGCCTCGGGGTTGAGCGTGACCAGGGAGAAGCCGCTGCTGGGATGCGGTTCCTCGGGGTGGTCCAGGCCCAGCTCCTCGGCGATCGCGAGGAATCTGCGGTTGTGGTACCGGCCGGCGCGCGAGGTGTCGCGGACTCCTCGCGCGGCGGCGATGCCGTGGACTGCCTCGTGAAGCAGTCGTTCGAAGGAGAGTTCGTGCCCGCAGGCGGACGACGACTCTCCGATCAGGGACTCTGGCGCGGCAAGATCCGGCAGTTCGGAGTGGTGCCGCTGAATGTCGGCCCACGCCCCTGCCAGCTCTGCGGCGAGAACAGGTGGTGTCGTGCTCACGTAATGACAACGAGCCGGAGTGCCTCTGTGTTCCTATTCCGGGCCATCCCAAATAATTTGCACGTACCCGTCAGTTGCCGCTGATGCGTCCGGACGAGGGCGGGTGCGCTGATCTGCGGAGAAGCCTCACAGTTCACACCTAGCCGGTACGTAGTAACCCGTACGTCCCAGCGTGTACACGATGTCCGCGCGCCGGGGCACCTGTGGTCATCGGATGCGCAAGAGGCGTTTCGGTCGGTCTCGCCGAGGAACGGCCCCACTCAGTAAGCGCGTGCGACGACCGCGACGTTACCGGGTGCGTCGTCCGCGTCGGGCACCGACCCGTCGGCGGTGACCAGACACCGTACGGTCGCCGAGTGCGCGGCGAGCCCGGCCTCGCCCTCTTCTCCGAGGTCGGCCCACGGAATGCGCGCCCAGCCGCCGGCGGCGGCGACCTCGACGGCCTCGTCGAACGTGGCCACGTCCGACGTACGGGACTCGCGGCGCTCGCGCGACTGCCGCAGCAGCAGTGCCTGGTCCTCTTCGAGGACGGTGGGGAGCAGTTCCGCAAGGGCGTCGATCGCCACCGGCTCCTTGCCGCCGGGAATCCGGCGGACGAGCATCGCGGTGCCGTTCTCCAGGTCACGGGGTCCGACCTCGATGCGTACGGGTACGCCCTTGAGTTCCCAGTCGACGGCGCGGCGCCCGAAGGGGGTGTCGGTGCGGTCGTCCACCTGGACGCGTACGCCCGCCGCCGTGAGCCTGTCGCCGATTTCGTGGACCTTGGCCAGAACCGCGTCATCGCCCTTGATCGCGAGGACGACGGCCTGGACCTGGGCGAGACGCGGCGGCACGCGCAGGCCGTTGTCGTCGCCGTGCATCATCACCAGGGCGCCGATCATGCGGGTGGTCGAGCCCCAGGAGGTCTGCCAGACCAGTTCCTGCTTGCCTTCCCTCGACAGGTACCGGGTCTGGAAGGCCTTGGCGAAGTTCTGGCCCAGCTCGTGGCTGGTGGCCATCTGTAGGGCTTTGCCGTCGCCCATCATCCCTTCGAGCGTGAGGGTGTTGACGGCGCCCGCGAAGCGCTCCTTGACGGTCTTGCGGCCGGGAACGACGTCCATGGCGAGGACGTTCACCATGAAGTCCTCGTAGACCTTCCGGTGGATGCGGGCGGCGAAGTCGCGCGCCTCCTCGTACGTGGCGTGCGCGGTGTGTCCCTCCTGCCACAGGAACTCGGTGGTCCGCAGGAACAGGCGCGGCCGCAGTTCCCAACGCACCACGTTCGCCCACTGGTTGATCAGCAGGGGCAGGTCGCGATAGCTCTGCACCCACTTCGAGAAGTAGTCGTTGACGATCATCTCGGAGGTGGGGCGGACCACGGCGGGCTCCTCGAGCTCCTTGCCGCCGCCGTGCGTGACCACGGCGAGTTCGGGCGCGAAGCCCTCGACGTGGTCGGCCTCCTTGGTGAGGTACGACTGCGGGATCAGAAGCGGGAAGTACGCGTTCTGGGTGCCCGTCTCCTTGATGCGGGCATCCATCTCCTGCTGCATCCGCTCCCACAGCGCATACCCGTACGGCCGGATGACCATGGTGCCCCGCACCGGCCCGTTGTCCGCAAGCTCGGCCTTGTTGATCAGGTCCTGGTACCAGCGGGGGAAATCGTCCGCCCTGGGCGTGAGAACAGGTGCCTTTGCCATGGCGCGCATGCTACGGGGGCGGGTCCCGGCAAGGGCAATCGCTTATCCCCCGAAGGAGCGTTCCAAGACCCCCCAGGAGGGGCACTCGAAGATCCCCGGGAGCGGCACTCGAAAAGTGCGCACAGGTGTCGCACAAGGAGAGGCCTGACGACCCCTGGACGCCACGACGGGCGCGGAGTTTCCTGGCATACGGGGGGAGTGCGAGCGCACTGCACGGGGGCGGACCAACGGGGCACAGGAGCAACTCTCGGCAGATTGGGGCGCTTTCGATGACACCTACGCTCGTGCGGCCACACCGCCCTCACGCGGGACCGGCGCCCCGCGTGAATCCGTGTGCACGCGCGCGTGACTGGGCCGAGATCCAGGAGCGGATGCTGGTACCGCTCTACGAGGCCGTCTACGAGCGGCTCGAAGTGGGTGCCGGAACGCGACTGCTGGGCCTGGGCTGCGGTTCGGGGCTCGCCCTGCTGATAGCGGCGTCCAGGGGCGCCGCGGTCACCGGTGTCGACTCCTCGGCACCCGAGCGGCTGGCTCTCGCACGGGAGCGCCTGCTGCCGGGGGCGTGGGGCACGCGCGCGTGCGGCGACACCCGGATCATCGACGGCTCCCCCGTGGACGCGGCCGGCGCGGAGACGCCCGCGTACAACCTGGTGACCGCCTTCGAGCCGATCGGGTGCCTGGCGCGCGACTCCGAAGGGCTCGGCACGCTGCTGGAGTCGGCCGCGCCCCTCACCGAGCGCGGTACGCCCGTCGTCCTCGCCGGGTGGGGCCCGCCGGAGCGGTGCGCCACCTCGGCCGTGCTCCGCGTCGCCACCAAGCTGGCGGATCCGCTGCGCAGCGCCGGCAGTTGGCGGCCGGCTCTGCGCGACGACCTGGAGGAGGTCGCCCAGCGGGCCGGTCTCAAGCCGGACGGTTCCGGGCGGGTGTCCTGCCCCTTCGGGTACGCCGACATGGACAGCGCGGTGCGGGGGCTGCTGTCGACGGGCCTGTTCGACGCGGCGGTCGACGCGACGGACCAGGCGCAGGTCGACAAGGAGCTGACGGAGGCACTGCATCCGCATCAGCGGCGGGACGGCACGGTGTGGATGCCCAACGTGTTCCGGTACCTGATCGCCCGGACTCCCTGAACTGCGCGCCTGGTCCGGGAAGTTCGGAGCGCGCCGCGATTTCTCCGATGCATGTGTGAAGGGTGTGAAGAAAGCGGACGAGGATGCTTCTCGTTTCGCCAAGTGGCACGCCTCCCCCATAGCCTTTCGGACCGCCCGGGGGACAACACATCTGCATACAGGAGCTGTTTTGCTGCACCACAAGACCGCGCTGCGCCTCGCCGCGCCCGTCGCCGTCCTCGCCCTCGCCCTCACCGCCTGCGGCGGCGGGGACGACAAGGCGGACGCCGACGCGAAGAGCACGGCCACTCCGGCAGCCAAGGCCTCGAAGTCCGAGGCCGCGTCCGGAGGCGAGATGGCAAGCGGCGAGAGCGCCACGGGGAAGGTCAAGGAGGAGGAGGGCGTGGTCACTTACGACGTCCTCGCCACGAAGGTCGACATCGGCACCGAGGCCGAGGCGGCGAAGCTCGTCCAGGACAAGAAGGACGCCAAGGGCAAGGTGCTCGCCATCGCCCACGTCAAGTTCACGCACAAGAGCGGACCGGCCATCACGAGCTCGTCCGACGCGAACGACAACGCCACCGTCTGGGCCGACGGACAGCGCGGCGCGATCCTCATCGGCTCCTCCACCGAGGGCGTCCCGGGCTGCGAGGACGCCTACGACGTCGAGAGCTGGAAGCAGGGCGAGAGTCACACCTTCTGCGAGGCCTACCTGATCCCCGCGAGCGCGAAGAACGCGGAGATCCACTGGTCCGAGGAGGACGGCGAGCCGTACATCTGGAAGTTCGCCAACACCGCCGCCAAGTAGCCGCCGCAGGCACTGTGTCGGGCCCCGGACCACCCGGTCCGGGGCCCGACACATCTCACTGCCGATTCCCGGCTACGCGTCGATTCCCGGTTACGCGTCCTTCGTCAGCCGTGTGACCCCCGCGATGCGGTACGCGTCCGCCTCCTCCAGGGTCTCGTTCTCCAGGAGCGCCCCGGCGAGCGCGTCCAGTTGGCCCCGGTGGTCGCGCAGTTTGCGGCGCGCCTCCTCGTAGCACTCGTCGACGATGCGCCGCATCTCGCCGTCGATGGCGTCGAGGGTCTGCGGGGCCGCCGCGAGGCCGTAGGCCTGCTGGGCGTCGTTGGGGAGCGCCGACAGGCGGCCCACCCGTTCGCTCATGCCCCAGCGCGCGACCATGCCGCGGGCGATGTTGGTGACCTGCTCCAGGTCGTTCTCGGCGCCGGTCGTGATGACTCCGTAGACGACCTGTTCCGCCGCCATGCCGCCCAGCGCGCCGATGATCCGGCCACGCAGGTACTCCTCGGTGTACGCGTACCTGTCCGAGTCCGGCGTCGACAGCGTCACGCCGAGGGCCCGGCCGCGCGGCACGATGGTGATCTTGCGGACGGGGTCGGCGCCGGGCTGCAGCATGCCCAGCAGGGCGTGGCCGCTCTCGTGGTACGCCGTCCGGCGCCGTTCCTCGTCGGACATGACGAGCGAGCGTTCGGCTCCGAGCTGCACCTTCTCCAGCGCCTCGGAGAGGTCGGTCTGCGTCACCTGGTCCTGCTGGCGCTTGACCGCGAGGAGGGCGGCCTCGTTGGCGAGGTTGGCCAGTTCCGCGCCGGTCATGCCCGGGGTCGTGCGCGCCACCTGGGCGAGGTCGACGTCCTGGCCGAGCGGGATGCTGCGGGTGTGGATCTCCAGGATCGCCTCGCGGCCGCCGCGGTCGGGCGGGGAGACGTTGACGACGCGGTCGAAGCGGCCCGGGCGGGTCAGCGCCGGGTCCAGCACGTCGGCGCGGTTCGTCGCAGCGATGACGATCACGCCCTCCGAGCCCGAGAAGCCGTCCATCTCGGTGAGGATCTGGTTCAGCGTCTGTTCGCGCTCGTCGTGGCCGCCCATGGCGGCGCCGCCGCCCCGGGCCCGCCCGATGGTGTCGATCTCGTCGATGAAGATGATCGACGGCGCCACCTTGCGGGCCTCCGCGAACAGTTCGCGGACGCGCGAGGCGCCGACGCCCACGATCATCTCGATGAACTCGGAGGCCGAGGCCGAGAAGAACGGCACCCCCGCCTCTCCCGCGACCGCCCGCGCCAGCAGCGTCTTGCCGGTGCCGGGCGGGCCGGCCAGCAGCACACCGCGGGGCATCTTGGCGCCCATCTTCCGGTACGCGTCCGGGTTCTTGAGGAAGTCCACGACGTCGTTGAGTTCGCCCTCGACCTCGTCGATCCCGGCCACGTCCTCGAACGTGGTGCGCTGGGACCCGGGCTCCAGCTCGACCGGCTTGGGAGGCGCCTTGCGGCCGAGCATGCCGCCCGCTCCGCCGCCCAGGCCCGCACGCATCCGGCGTGCGATGAAGATCCACAGCACGACCAGGAGGAGCATCGGGGCCAGCGAGATCAGCAGGTTGGCGAGGAAGCTGCGGTGCTGGACGACCGGTTCCGCGGTGACCGTGACGTCGTGCTTGGTCAGGTCCTCCCAGAGCTGGTCGTCCGCGAAGGACGGGCGCTGGGTCTTGAACTTGGTGTACTTCCCGTCGCCCTCCGGGTTGTCCTGGGCGTCCTTGAGCTGCCCCTGGATCGCGTCGCCCTTGGAGTAGATCTTCGTGACGTTGCCGTCGTCGACCTGCTTGCTGAACTCCGTGTACGAGATCGTCGGCTCGTCGCCCTCGTTGAAGAACGACAGCACGAGGTTGGCGATGAGGAAGACGATCAGCGCGGTGAGGGCCAGGTTCCACCAGCCGCCCCGAAAAGGTCTCCTCCCGCCGGACGGCGGCTTCGGCGGCTCCTCGGGAGTGCCCTCGGTACGCCACGGCTTCTCCGGGGTCTTGCGTGGCGGCACAGGGTTGCTCATATGCGGACGTTACGACACGAGGCAGGCACCGGCACCCGCAGAACGCACCGGGAGCGCCCCTCCGGAGAGGAGCGCCCCCAAGGACGTACAGGACGAGTCGTCAGCCCGTGAACCGGCCGATGAACTAGCCCATGAACTTCTTGAACTCGTCCGGCAGCTCGAAGTCCTCCGCCTGCTGGGGCAGCCCGAACGCGTTGCCGCCCGGCTGGGCCCCGGCCTCGCGGCGCTGGGCCTCCTCCAGCTCCTGCTGCTTGCGCTTCATCGGGTTGCCGGAGCGCTGCTTGCCCTTGGCCTGCTTGACCTTCTTCTTCGTACGGCCGGGGCCGCCGCCCATGCCCGGCATCCCGGGCATCCCCGGCATGCCGCCGCCCTGGGCCATGCGCGACATCATCTTGCGGGCCTCGAAGAACCGCTCGACCAGGTTCTTCACAGCGCTGACCTCGACGCCGGAACCCTTGGCGATACGGGCGCGGCGCGAGCCGTTGATGATCGCCGCGTCCTGGCGCTCGGCCGGGGTCATCGACTTGATGATGGCGGCCGTGCGGTCGACGTCGCGCTCGTCGAGGTTGTTGATCTGGTCCTTGATCTGGCCCATGCCGGGCAGCATGCCGAGCAGCTTGCTGATGCTGCCCATCTTCCTGACCTGCTCCATCTGGGCCAGGAAGTCGTCCAGGGTGAAGTCCTGGCCCTTCTTGGACGCCAGCTTGGAGGCCATCTTCTCGGCCTCTTCCTGACTGAACGTCTTCTCCGCCTGCTCGATCAGGGTGAGCAGGTCACCCATGTCGAGAATGCGGGAGGCCATCCGGTCAGGGTGGAAGGCGTCGAAGTCGTCGAGCTTCTCGCCGTTCGACGCGAACATGATCGGCTTGCCGGTCACGGAGGCGATCGACAGGGCGGCGCCACCGCGGGCGTCACCGTCGAGCTTGGAGAGGACCACGCCGTCGAAGCCGACGCCGTCCCGGAAGGACTCGGCCGTGTTGACCGCGTCCTGGCCGATCATCGCGTCGACGACGAAGAGGATCTCGTCGGGGCTGACGGCGTCGCGGATGTCCGCGGCCTGCTGCATCAGCTCCTGGTCGATGCCCAGGCGGCCCGCGGTGTCCACGATCACGATGTCGTGGACCTTCGTCTTCGCGAACTCCATGGAGTCCTTGGCGACCTTGACCGGGTCGCCGACGCCGTTGCCCGGCTCGGGCGCGTAGACGGCGACGCCCGCGCGCTCGGCGACGACGCTCAGCTGGTTCACCGCGTTCGGGCGCTGGAGGTCGGCGGCGACGAGGAGCGGCGAGTGGCCCTGGTCCTTCAGCCACTTGCCGAGCTTGCCCGCGAGGGTCGTCTTACCGGCACCCTGCAGACCCGCGAGCATGATCACGGTCGGCGGGTTCTTGGCGAACCGCAGGCGGCGGGTCTCACCGCCGAGGATCGTGACGAGTTCCTCGTTCACGATCTTCAGGACCTGCTGGGCCGGGTTCAGCGCCTTGGAGACATCGCTACCGAGCGCGCGCTCCTTGACGTTCTTGATGAAGGTCCGCACGACCGGGAGGGCCACGTCGGCCTCAAGGAGCGCAATACGGATCTCGCGTGCGGTGGCGTCGATGTCGGCTTCGGACAGTCGGCCCTTGCCCCGCAGGTTCTTGAACGTCGCTGAGAGGCGATCGGAGAGAGTATCGAACACGGCGCTCGTCGGTCCTCAGGGGTCGGGGGCGATGGGAATCGCCCTCCAGGGTATCTGGCCGCGTGTGGTGGGGTCTCCACCGCGGTTGTACGAGACCGGGGCCGGCCCCCGATCCCGTACGGAACCGGACGCTCCGGCCCCGCACCGTACGGAACCCGAGCCACTCAGCCGCGCAGCGTCTCCTCCAGCGCACGTGCCACGGAGGCCGCCTCCTCCCCCGGCAGGGGCGCGCCCTTGGGACCGGTGACGTAGAAGGCGTCCACGGCGTTCGCGCCGAGTGTGGAGACGTGCATGCTGCGCACCTGGACGTTCGCCTGGTCCAGGGCCCGGCCGATGCGGTGCAGCAGCCCGGGGGCGTCGTGCGCGCGCACCTCGATCACGGTGGCGTGCCGGGAGGCGGCCGGGGCGACGGTCACCCGGGCCGGCGGTGCCACCACGCCCCGGCGCCGCGGGTAGGCGGCGTCGCGCTCGGCGAGGCGGCCGGCGATGTCCAGGGAGCCGTCGAGGGCGCGGACGAGGTCGGCGCGCAGTCGGGCGGCCTGCGGGAGCGAGCCGTACTCGGCGGCCACGCGCCAGTTCAGGAGCAGGACGGAGCCCTCGACGTCGTCGGGGAGGTCCAGGGCGCGCAGTTCGGCCGTGCGCACGGTCAGACGGTGCATGGCGAGGACGCCGGCGACCGCCGGGAGCACGCCGGGCTGGTCGGGCACGGCGATGACGAGTTCGACACCCAGGGGTTCCGGGTCGCCGGGGGCCTCGGTCTGCTCGGCCGGTGGTTCCGTCTGCGCGCGCAGGGCCAGCACGGGCCCGCCGGTGCGGAACGCCTCGATCGCGAGCCGTTCCTGCTCGGCCGTGGGCGCGAGGGCCTCCGGCTCCTCGGGGTCGTCCCCGGCGAGCAGGGCGGCGACCCGCTTGACGAGGTCGGCGACCAGGGAGCCGCGCCACGAGGACCAGGCGGCCGGTCCGGTGGCCAGCGCATCCGCCTCGGTGAGCGCGTGCAGCAGTTCCAGGGTGCCCTGGGAGCCGACGGCCTCGGCGACGGAGCGGACCGTCGCCGGGTCCTCCAGGTCGCGCCGGGTCGCCGTCTCGACGAGGAGCAGGTGGTGGCGTACGAGGGTGGCGAGGACGGCGACGTCCGCGCGGTCGAAGCCGATGCGTGCGGCGACGTCCCTGGCGATGATCTCGCCGGCGACGGAGTGGTCGCCGGGCCAGCCCTTGCCGATGTCGTGCAGCAGGGAGGCGACGAGGAGCAGGTCGGGGCGGCCCACCCGGCGGGTCAGCTCGGAGGCGCGGACCGCCGTCTCGATGAGGTGCCGGTCGACGGTCCAGATGTGCACGGCGTTGCGCTGCGGGCGGCAGCGGACCCGCTCCCAGTCGGGCAGCAGGCGGGTGATCAGGCCCTCCGCCTCCAGCGCCTCCCAGACCTCGATGGTCGGGCGGCCCGAGCCGAGCAGCGTGACGAGCTGTTCGCGCGCCTCGGCTGGCCAGGGCGTGGGCAGCGGACGCGCGGTGGCGGCCATGCGCCGTACGGCGTGCAGGGAGAGCGGGAGTCCGGACTGCGCGGCGGCGGCCGCGGCGCGCAACGGGAGCACGAGGTCGCGCTCGGGGCGCGCGGCGCGTGCGAGCACCACCTCGCCGTCCTGCTCGACCACACCCTCGGCGAGCGGCGAGCGTTCGGCGACGGGCTTGCCGCCGCCCAGCATGGCGCGCAGGCGCGGGCGCACGGCACGTGATCGCAGCACCCGCCCGACCTCGCGCCATGTCACGTCGCTCGCGTACGACACGACGCGCGCCGCTTCGTAGACCTGGCGCAGCAGTGTGTCGGCGTCCAGCAGGCCGAGTTCCGCGGCGACCTGGTCCTGTTCCTGGAGGGACAGCCGGTCGGTGGCGCGGCCGGTGGCCAGGTGGAGGGCGTCGCGGACGTCGAGCAGGCGGCGCCGGGCGTCGGCGAGCCCTTCACGTGGCGCGTCGGCGAGCCAGGAGGCGGCGACGGCACGCAGGGCGGTCGTGTCGCGCAGGCCGCCGCGTGCTTCCTTCAGGTCGGGTTCCAGCAGGTACTGCAGCTCGCCCTGCCGCTCGGCCCGCTCGGCACAGAGTTCCTGGAGTTCGGGGAGCCGTTTCGGCGCCTGGTTGCGCCAGTCGGCGAGGACGGCCGTGCGCAGTCCGGCGGTGAGGGCGGGGTCGCCCGCGAGGTGGCGGGCGTCCAGCAGGCCCAGCTGGACCTTGAGGTCCTCGCCCGCGGTCTTGCGTGCCTCGGCCGACGTGCGGACGGAGTGGTCGAGGGCGAGGCCGAGGTCCCAGACGGGGTACCAGATGCGGTCGGCCAGGGCGGCGACCGCGCCGGCGTCGCTGCCGTCGTGCAGGAGCAGCAGGTCGAGGTCGCTGCGCGGGGAGAGCTCGCCGCGTCCGTAGCCGCCGACGGCGACGAGTGAGGCGCCGCGCAGTCCCTCGGTGCCGGCGGTGAACAGGCCGGTGAGCCAGTCGTCCGTCAGTTCGGCGAGGGCCGCACGGCGCGGCGGCCCGGACTGCGCCCCCTCCTGGAGGAGGCGCAGCCGGGCCGCCGCATAGCCGCTGGGTCCCGAGTCCTCTGCATCCGTACGCATGTCCGTACTCGTCACCCAGCGACTCCTGTCTTTCTCTTCTTTTGAGCCGGTCCGTTCAGAGCGCGTCCGGGCCGCGCTCCCCGGTCCGGACCCGCACGGCCGTCTCGACCGGGAGGGACCACACCTTGCCGTCACCGATCTTGCCGGTTCGGGCGGCCTTCACGATGACCTCGATGAGCTGTTCGGCGTCGTCGTCCTCGGCCAGTACCTCGATACGGATCTTGGGAACCAGATCCACCGTGTACTCGGCGCCGCGGTAGACCTCCGTGTGGCCCCGCTGCCGACCGTAGCCGCTGGCTTCGGTGACCGTCAGTCCGTGGACCCCGAAGGCCTGCAGGGCCTCCTTGATCTCGTCGAGCCGGTGAGGCTTCACGACGGCGGTGATGAGCTTCATGCGTCCACCTTCTTGGTCGCCGCGTCCTGGGCCGGGCTCGGTGCGGCGCTGCGGGCCGCTCCGCCGCCCGCGCCGCTGAAGTCGTATGCGGTCTCGGCGTGCTCGGCCTGGTCGATGCCCGCGATCTCCTCGTCCTCGGTGACCCGCATACCGATCGTCCTGTCGATCAGGAAGGCGAGGATCGCGGAGGCGACGAGCGAGTAGGCGAGGACGGCGAAGACACCGGCGCACTGCTTCCACAGCTGGTCGAAGGAGTGGTTGCCGTAGAAGACGCCCGTCGCGGTGGACTGGCCCTTGCCGCTGGCGAAGAAGCCGATCAGCAGGGAGCCGATGACACCGCCGACCAGGTGGACACCGACGACGTCGAGCGAGTCGTCGTAGCCGAACTTGTACTTGAGGCCGACCGCCATGGCGCAGACCACACCGGCGATGGCGCCGACGGCGATCGCGCCGATCGGGGTGACCGCACCACCGGACGGGGTGATCGCGACCAGACCGGCGACCGCGCCGGAGGCGGCACCGAGGGTGGTGAACGCGCCGTGGCGGATCTTCTCGTAGGCGAGCCAGGCCAGCATGGCGGCGGCGGTGGCGATCTGCGTGTTGACGAACATCAGCGCGCCGACGCCGTCGTCGTTGCCGAGCCACGAGCCGGCGTTGAATCCGAACCAGCCGAACCACAGCAGACCGGCGCCGAGCATGACCAGCGGGAGGCTGTGCGGGCGCATCGGGTCCTTCTTGAAGCCGACGCGCTTGCCGATGACGAGGATCACGCCGAGCGCCGCGGCACCCGCGTTGATGTGCACCGCCGTACCACCGGCGAAGTCGATCACACCCAGCTCGAAGGCCCAGCCGCCGGTGCCCCAGACCCAGTGGGCGACGGGGAAGTAGACGACCGTGGCCCACAGGGCGACGAACAGCGCCCAGGCCGTGAACTTCACGCGGTCGGCGAGCGCACCGCTGATCAGGGCCGGCGTGATGATGGCGAACATCATCTGGAAGACCATGAAGACGAAGATCGGGATGGTGTAGCCGGGCCACAGGTCCGTCAGACCGATCTTGCTGAGGCCGACCCAGTCCGAGTTCCAGCCGATCACGCTGCCGGAGTCCGTACCGAAGGCCATGGAGAAGCCGTACAGCACCCACAGGATGGTGACGATCCCTATGCTGATGAAGCTCATCATCAGCATGTTCAGCGTGCTCTTGACGCGGACCATGCCTCCGTAGAAGAAGGCAAGGCCGGGCGTCATGATCAGCACCAGGGCGGAACAGATGAGCATGAACCCTGTGTTGGCGGCAGAAAGCTTGGGCGCTTCTGCGGCAAGGGTGATGGCTGGTGCCATCGGCGTCTCCTCGTCATTGGTACGGCCCCGTGCGGGCGAAGCCTGAGAGCGGTATGAGGGGCGGGCCGGTTATGCGCCATGAGATTGGCGCAGCGCGGTTTCGGTCGACGCCCCTCGATGTTTCGCCGCGGTGACGAAGGCGCCTTGCGTGTTACGCGTCCATGAACTGGCTGATGTCGGGCCAAGCGATCGTTATCGTGGCGCAACCTTCCCCGGAGCCGCGAAAACCGGCCGCGGACGGCCATCCGATGACCTGGCATGGGGGGAGCCGAGTCGGTCGGTTCGGGATGGCCGGCCGCGGCCGGGGTCCAGTGGGCCCTTGGGTTCTGCCTGGTGGGCCCGGGGTTTCCTCAGACCGCCTCGGCGGTCTCGGGCAGGTCGACGGCGAGCTGTTCGGTGAGGTCGATGACCTCGGCGAGACCCCCGAAGTCGCGGACGGCCGTGTCGACCGTCTTTCGGATACGAGTGTTCACACGCTCGGAGCGCACCTTCTTGGCGACCGCCATCGCCTCCTTGGCCAAAACCGTGCTCCGCTCGGGCTCGCGCTGCAGCAGGTGCACGGTGGCCATGCCGATGAGGTTCAGTGCGTACGACCGCTGGTGCTCGGCGTCCTTGGCGAATAGGTCGACGGCCTGCTGCATCACCGGCTCGGCCATCGAGGCGTACGTGGGGCTGCGGCCTGCGACGTAGGCGAGGTCGCGGTAGGAGTGGGAGTTCTCGCCGTGCAGCTCGGCCTCGGAGAAGAAGCGGATCCAGTCGGGCTCGGGCTCGTCGAATTCGAGGACGTCCTCGAAGGTGTCCTCGGCCATCCGGACGGCGCGCTTGCACTTTCCGGGCTGGCCCATGTTGGCGTAGGCGCGGGCCTCCATCGCATACAGCATCGACTGGGTGCGCGGGCTCGCGCAGTCGCGGCTTCCGTACTGCGCGAGGTGGATCAGTTCCAGTGCGTCGTCGGGCCGGCCGAGGTGGATCATCTGGCGGCTCATGCTGGACAGGACGTACGAGCCGAGCGGCTTGTCGCCCGCTTCCTTGGCGGCGTGCAGCGCGAGCACGAAGTACTTCTGGGCGGAGGGCTGGAGCCCCACGTCGTAACTCATCCAGCCCGCGAGCTCCGCCAGCTCGGCGGCGACCTTGAACAGGCGCCGGGTGGTGGCGGCGGGCTGGGGCTCCTGGAGCAGGTCCGTCACCTCGTGGAGCTGGCCGACGACCGCCTTGCGGCGCAGGCCGCCGCCGCACTGGGCGTCCCACTGCCGGAACATCACGGTGGTGGACTCCAGCAGGTCCAGCTCGGGCTTGGAGAGCCGGCCGCCGCGGCGCGCCGCGGCCGCCGATTCGGGCTCCTCCTGCGGGGCGGCGGGGCTGGGCACGAGCCAGCGCTGCATGGGCTCGATGAGCGACGGGCCCGCGGCGAGGGCGAGCGAGGTGCCGAGGAAGCCGCGCCTCGCCAGCATCAGGTCACTGCGCGAGTACTCGCTGATCAGCGCCACGGTCTGCGGACCCGTCCAGGGGAGGTCCACTCCGGACACGGACGGTGACTGGCGGGCGGCGCGCAGGCCCAGGTCCTCGACGGCGACCACGCAGCCGAAGCGCTCGGAGAAGAGCTCGGACAGGATCCGCGGGATCGGTTCGCGCGGATTCTCCCCGTCGAGCCAGCGGCGAACGCGGGAGGTGTCCGTGGAGATGTGATTGGCCCCCAACTGGCGGGCCCTGCGGTTCACTTGCCGTGCGAGTTCGCCCTTCGACCAGCCGCTGCGCACAAACCACGAGCCCAGCAGCTCATTGGGGCGCTTGTCCGTGCCAGTCGCGGTCGTCCCGCTTCCGCCGTTGCCGCCCACTGGAACGCCCCCATCCCTGAGACCACTTGTACGCTGCGTGCGCCAAGCCCTATCAGAATGCCGGTAAATACGGCCGCGCGTCCGGTGGTTCTCACCCTTCGAACGGGAAACCGACTTGCCCCCGGCATACCCACGAGTGCATACGTCCCCAGGACTCGTGCACTCAAAGTAATCCTACGATCACTGCTCCGGCCATGGCGAACCCGGAAACGCCACCATTCGCCACCCCTTCGAATGAACTCCCGGACGCCTCCAAGCGATTCACTTGACATAGGACGGCCGGGAGTGGGCGGAGCGGTGCACACCGGGGCGCACGATGCCGGGCGCACCACCCGTGACACCACCGGGCGCCGCCAGGACCGCGCGGCACCCAAGTGGCAGCACGGGGGCTGACGTTCCGCTTCCGTCTCATGACCACCGGTCGTAACCACCGGCGCGTAGGACCCGTTGGAGGGGGCATGGGCTTCACGATCGGCAGCAGCCGGGGCATTCGCGAAATCCGGCCCGGCGCACGCCGCCGCGGCCGCTCTTCGGAGTGCACCTCCGTGGCCGAGTTCACCGGGCTGTGGGGCTGGGACGTGGTGCCCGGCGCACGGGCGTCCGCAGGGGCGTGTTCGTGCGGCAGGACGGACTGCCGTACGCCGGGCGCACATCCGCTGGACTTCGCACCGACCGTGCCCGCCGGTGCCACACTCGACGAGGCCACCCAGACCTGGACCGAGTTCCCGGGCGCCGCGGTGATGCTCGCGGTCGGCCGCGCCTTCGACGTAATCGAGGTCGCCGAGCCCGCCGGCCGACGGGCCCTCGCCCGCCTGGAGCGCATGGGGCTCCCCCTGGGTCCGGTGACCGCGACGCCGGACGGCCGCGCCCACTTCTTCGTCGCCCCCGGCGCGGCGGCCGAGCTCCCCGAGCTGCTCTACCGCACGGGCTGGGACGACGCCGCGCTCGACCTGGGCGCCCTGGGCCCCGGCGCGTACATCACGGCCCCGCCCTCCGACCGCGGCGGCCTCGGCCCGGTCCGCTGGCTGCGCCCCCCGGCCCTCGACTCGGCGACGCGGCCACCGCAGGCACGGCTGCTCCTCGGCACGCTGGCGTACGTGGCGCATCGCTCGCGCGCATAGCGGCTGCCCGCTCGGGCTCACACAGCGAAGCGCCCGACCCCAACTGCACCTTGGGGCCGGGCGCTTCTTGGCACGCACCTACCGATTTCGGGAAGTGGTCACTTTCAGGGAGTGGTCACTCGCCGATCAGGGCGTCCACGAACGCCTCCGGCTCGAACGGCGCCAGATCGTCGGCGCCCTCGCCGAGGCCCACCAGCTTGACCGGTACGCCCAGCTCGCGCTGGACGGCGATGACGATGCCGCCCTTCGCCGTGCCGTCGAGCTTGGTCAGCACGATGCCGGTGATGTCGACGACCTCGGCGAAGACGCGCGCCTGGACCAGGCCGTTCTGCCCGGTGGTCGCGTCGAGGACGAGGAGCACCTCGTCGAGCGGGGCGTGCTTCTCGACGACGCGCTTGACCTTGCCGAGCTCGTCCATGAGCCCGGCCTTGGTGTGAAGCCGGCCCGCGGTGTCGATGAGGACGACGTCGGCGCCCTCCTCGATGCCCTCCTTGACGGCGTCGAAGGCGATCGAGGCGGGGTCGCCGCCCTCGGGGCCGCGTACGGTGCGGGCGCCCACGCGCTCGCCCCAGGTCTGGAGCTGGTCGGCGGCTGCGGCACGGAAGGTGTCGGCGGCACCGAGCACCACGTTGCGGCCGTCGGCGACGAGCACGCGCGCGAGCTTGCCGGTGGTGGTGGTCTTGCCGGTGCCGTTGACCCCGACGACCATCACGATGCCGGGGGTGTCGAGGTTCGAGTCGGTCCTGACGGCGCGGTCGAATCCGGGTTCGAGGAGGGTGAGCAGCTCTTCGCGCAGCAGCCCGCGCAGTTCGTCGGGCGTGCGGGTGCCGAGCACCTTCACGCGCTCGCGGAGGCGCTCGACCAGCTCCTGGGTGGGCTGCACACCGACGTCGGCGGTGAGCAGCGTGTCCTCGATCTCCTCCCAGGTGTCCTCGTCGAGGTGCTCGCGCGAGAGCAGCGTGAGCAGCCCCTTGCCGAGCGCGTTCTGCGAGCGGGAGAGCCGTGCGCGCAGGCGGATGAGCCGGCCGGCGGTCGGCTCGGGGACCTCGATCGCCGGTGCGGGCGGTTCCTCGACGACGACGGGGGCCGCCGCCGAGGCGTCCGGGAGGTCCACCTCCTCGATCGTGCGGCGCGGTTCGTCGCGCGGTGTCTCGGCCTCGTCGCCGACATGCGGTTCGGCCGGAGGGGCGGTGATGTCGGGCGTCTTGGTGGGTGCCTGCGGAGGCAGTGGCTTCTTTCTGCGACTGCCGATGACGAGCCCGCCGAGCGCGCCGATCACGACCACGGCGATGACTACAGCAAGGATGACGGTTTCCATAACTCGTCCAGTATCCATCCCCACCGAAGGAGGGGTACGGCCCGGCGCGAGACGGGACGCTTCACGCCCCCCTTATGGTGCAAAACGCACTGAACCATGATATTCAGCGTCGATCGCGGCCTCGCCCACCGACAACCCCCGGGCACCACGGACGCACCCCCGCACGGGAAGGCCCGCACCTCTGGCCGTCTGACGCACCGTCAGCTACCGTCCCCCTCCACACACGAAGGGGGTCTCCTCATGCCCGTGACGGTCGTCCGCTTCAACCTCGTCGACCCCGACGCCACGCCCGCCTCGCTGAGCGCCCGCTACAAGGCGGCGGTCGAGATGGCCGCGTACGCCGACGAGCACGGCATCACCACCGTGCAGACGGAGGAGCACCACGGGGTCGCCAACAACTGGCTGCCCTCGCCGTTCGCCTTCGCGGGCGCGGTCTTCGGTGCGACCCGGCGCATCGCGGTCACCGTGTCGGCGGTCATCGGCCCGCTGCACGACCCGCTGCGGCTGGCCGAGGAGATCGCCGTACTCGATCTGCTGAGCGGCGGACGGCTGATCACCGTGGCCGGGATCGGTTACCGGCCCGAGGAGTACGCCCTCTTCGACGTGGACTGGAAGCGGCGCGGCAGGCTCCAGGACGAACTGCTGGAGACGGTGCTGAAGGCGTGGACGGGCGAGGAGTTCGAGTACCGGGGCCGCAGGGTCCGGGTCACTCCGCGGCCGTACACCGATCCCCATCCCCTGCTGCTGGTCGGCGGCTCCTCCAAGGCCGCGGCCCGCCGTGCCGCCCGGCTCGGGCTGCCGTTCTTCCCGAGCGCGCACCTGCCGGAGCTGGAGGCGTACTACAAGGACCGGCTCGTCGAGTACGGCACCGAGGGCTGGACCATGATGCCCGCGGCCGAGACCCCGCTGCTGCACATCGCCGAGGACCCGGACCGGGCCTGGGCCGAGTACGGCCGCCACTTCCTGCACGAGGCGCGGACGTACGCCTCCTGGCAGTCCGGTGACATCCGCTCGGCGGTGAAGTCGGCCGCCACGACGGTCGACGAGCTGCGCGCGGAGGGCGTGTACCGCGTCCTCACACCCGACGCGTGCGTGGCGCAGGGCCTGGACAGCCTGGTGCTGCACCCGCTGGCGGGCGGGATGCCGGTGGCGGAGGGGTGGCGGAGCCTGCGGTTGTTCGCGGAGCAGGTGCTGCCGGCGCTGGACGACTGAGCCGCGGCGACAACCGTTCCCGCGGAGGACGTCGAGCGCGGGTACGGCACCGCCGCCCCGGAGGGTTCGATCACCCGGCCGGGGCGGCGGAGGGTACGAGGAGAGGGGCAGCGGGGACTTGGCCCTTCTCCCCGAGCTTCGGGGAGCCCTTGCGGGCTAGCCCATCTCCTCCAGGGTCTTGCCCTTGGTCTCCTTCACGAACTTGAGCACGAAGGGGATGGAGAGTGCGGCGAAGACCGTGTAGATCACGTAGGTCGCGGAGAGGTTCCAGTCGGCCAGCGACGGGAAGCTCGCGGTGATGGCCCAGTTGGCGATCCACTGCGCGGAGGCGGCGACGCCGAGCGCGGCGGCGCGGATCTTGTTCGGGAACATCTCGCCGAGGAAGACCCAGACGACGACACCCCAGGAGAGGGCGAAGAAGAGGACGAAGACGTGGGCGGCGATCAGCGCGACCCAGCCCTGCGTGCTCGGCAGCTTGCCGTCGACGAGGTCGAAGGAGAACGCCCAGGCCTCCAGCGCGAGACCGACGACCATGCCCACAGAGCCGATGAGCGCGAGCGGCCTGCGGCCGATCCGGTCGACGAAGATCATGGCGATCACGGTGCCGATGATGTTGATGATCGACGTCGTGAAGGAGTAGAAGAACGAGTCCGTCGGGTCGACACCGACCGACTGCCACAGCGTCGAGGAGTAGTAGAACGCGACGTTGATGCCGACGAACTGCTGGAAGACCGAGAGCCCGATACCGACCCAGACGATCGGCTTGAAGAAGAAGCCGCCGCCGAGCAGGTCCTTGAAGGTCGACTTGTGCTCGCTCTTCATCGCGTGCTCGATCTCCAGCACGCGCGCGTCCAGGTCGACTTCCCTGCCCTCGACCTCGGCCAGGATCGCGCGGGCGCGCGCGTCCTTGCCGACGGAGATCAGGAAGCGCGGGGACTCGGGGATCGCGAAGGAGAGCATGCCGTAGAGGACGGCGGGGACGACCATGACGCCGAGCATGACCTGCCAGGCTTCGATGCCCATGAGCTTGCCGCGCTGGTCGCCGCCCGCCGCGTTCAGCAGGCCCCAGTTGACGAGCTGCGAGATGGCGATGCCGATGACGATCGCGGCCTGCTGGAAGGATCCGAGGCGTCCGCGGTACGCCGGCGGGGCGACCTCGGCGATGTAGGCGGGGCCGATGACGGAGGCCATACCGATGGCGAAACCGCCGATGACGCGCCAGAAGGCGAGGTCCCACAGCGCGAAGGGCAGAGCCGAACCGACGGCGCTGATCGTGAACATCGCAGCGGAGATCTGCATGCAGCGGATGCGGCCGATGCGGTCGGCTATCCGGCCGGCGGTCGCCGCACCGATCGCACAGCCGATCAGCGCGATGGCGATGACCTGGGCGAGCGCCGCGGAGCCGATGTCGTAGCGGTCCCGGATCGCCTCGACGGCGCCGTTGATCACAGAGCTGTCGTAACCGAAGAGGAAGCCGCCCATGGCAGCCGCCGCGGCGATGAAGATGACATGGCCGAGATGCTCGGGATGAGCCGCTCGGGCTCCTGACTTGGGTGGCTGCGCAGTGCTGGTCACGGGTAACTCCTCGGGCCACCGGCCTCGCTGCCGGGGGTGGGGGCGAGCCCTTCTCGGTGGATCCAGTGGCGCACAACTCCACGCCGCTCACCACCTGAAGGTAAAAGCAACGCTGCAGAGACTATGCCTTCAAGTTTCGAAGTCAAGCGGTCATCAACTGTGAATTCTGGACACACACGAAGCCCTCGCTTGTTCAAGTATTGAAGTCAGCAAGAAGCCCAGGTGAGGACCGGTGCCTGATACACGTATCTAGCGCAGACGCTGGCTGATGACCTTCGACACACCGTCGCCCTGCATGGAGACGCCGTACAGCGCGTCGGCGACCTCCATCGTCCGCTTCTGGTGCGTGATGACGATCAGCTGCGAGGCCTCCTGCAGCTCCTGCATGATCCGGATCAGCCGCTGCAGGTTGGTGTCGTCGAGCGCCGCCTCGACCTCGTCCATCACGTAGAACGGGCTGGGCCGGGCCTTGAAGATCGACACGAGGAGCGCGACCGCGGTGAGTGAGCGCTCACCACCCGAGAGCAGGCTGAGCCGCTTGACCTTCTTGCCCGGGGGACGCGCCTCCACGTCCACACCCGTGGTGAGCATGTTGTCGGGGTCGGTCAGGATCAGCCGGCCCTCGCCGCCCGGGAAGAGACGGCTGAAGACCCCCTCGAACTGTCGGGCCGTGTCCCGGTACGCCTCGGTGAAGACCTGTTCGACGCGCTCGTCGACCTCCTTCACGACCTGAAGCAGGTCCGCACGCGTCTTCTTGAGGTCCTCCAACTGCTCACTGAGGAACTTGTGCCGTTCCTCCAGCGCGGTGAACTCCTCCAGGGCGAGCGGGTTGACCTTCCCCAGTTGCTGGTACGCCCGTTCGGCTGACTTGAGCCGTTTCTCCTGCTCGGCGCGGTGGAACGTCCGGGGCTGGTTGCGCGGGTGCTCCGGGTCCTCGGGCAGTTCCTCGCCCTCGGCGGGGAGCGAGGGCGGCACAGGCTGATCAGGACCGTAGTCCGCGACCAGTCCCGCCGGCTCCACACCGAGTTCCTCCAGCGCTTTCGACTCCAGCTGCTCGATACGCAGCCGCTTCTCGGCCCCGAGTACCTCACCGCGGTGAACCGAATCCGTCAGTTTGTCGAGCTCGGCCTTCAGGTCGCGGCCGGCGGTGCGCGCGGCGGTCAGTTCCTGTTCCCGGCGGGCCTTGGCGGCGTCCGCCGCGGTGCGCTCCTGCTCGGCGCGCGCGAGGGAGACCTCGACATGCGCGAGGAGCTGCCGTGTGCCGAAGGCGACGGCCTCGGTCCAGCCGGTCCAGGACGCTGGTCAGGGTGGTGGGGCGGGTGCCGACGGCGGCGCCCAGCTCGGAGACGGTGCGCCCGTGGCCGTCGGCCAG
>NZ_JBEXDZ010000021.1:0-77424 GCF_040606085.1 Streptomyces sp. NPDC005485
AGGAGCGTCGATACGGCTTGCCAGCAGCTTGCTGGCGCTCCTGCCTCGTTGTCCTCGCTGCGTGAGAGGCTGCCCGGCGACACCAGCTGCGGCCTCAGGACACCGAGACCGGCCCTGAGTACCGCAGGTCTCAGCGCACGACCGTTCGCGCGATCGTCGCTTGGCCGCCGACCCTGATTCGGTGCTCCAGGCCGTCGTGGTGAACGGTTGCTGTGATGGTCGACGGGCAGCCGAGGTGGTCGCCCATATCGACGATGAGGCGGTCCGTACCGGATCCGGCCGCGTGCGCGGCCAGGCAGGCGGTGCTGTTGGCGTTGGCGATGTCCTCGGGGACTCCGATCGATGGTGCGAACATCCGGGCTGCCGCCCGGCCGTGCCGGTCCGGGAGCGAGTAGGCGTAGCAGCCCAGCAGCCCGTGGCGGTCGCAGGCTGCGCGCAGCAGGGTGAAGTCCGGGGTGAGTTCGGCCAGCACGGCGCGGGACCGGACGGGCAGCAGAAGCCTCGGCCGCCCGTTCGACGCCACGCAGGCGTCCCCGGCGACTGCGTCCTCGGGCAGTCCGAGGCCGTGTGCGATCGCTTCCAGTTCGGGCCCTTGGGCGTCGCTCAGGCTGACCGGGCCTGGATCGAACGATGCTGTCAGGCTGTCACCGTTTCGGGTGACCCGGCCGTCGAAGCTGCGGTGGGTCGTCCGCAGGACGGCGCGGTAGTCGTCGCCGCCTTCACGTTCGGCGAGCAGCGCGAGGGCGGCGACGGTGCCGTGGCCGCAGGCGGGCAGTTCGCCTGCGGGGGTGAAGAACCGGAGGGTGTACGACGGATGGGCGCGCTCGGTTCCGGTCGCGCGGAGGAAGACGGCGTGCGACGTTCCCAACTCCGTGGGAATACGGCATCGTTCCTCGTCGGTCAACGGCGCGTCGTCCAGAACGGCGGTCGCGCTGCCACCCCTGCGCTGTCGTTGGCACGCGTCGACGATCGCTACCTCGGGCATGGCACCGGGCCGGTGGTCAGCAGCATCGTCAGGTCGAGTGCGGGAGCGCTGTGTGTCAACGCTCCGACCGAGATGAGGTCGACGCCCGTTTCGGCGATGGCGCGGACACTGTCCAGGCGGACGGTACCCGAGGCCTCCAGCAGGATCCGGGGAGAGTCGGCTCGTTCGGCCCGGATCTTCACCACCTGCTCGATGTCGGCCAACGGCATGTTGTCGAGCATGATCCAGCGGGCCCCGGCATCGAGCGCCTCAGCAGCTTCTGCCACGGACTGCACTTCGACATCGACCTCCACCGTCTGCCCGGTGCGCGCCATCCCGCGGCGGATCGCCTCCATCGCTGCGGTCACCCCGCCCGCCGCGGCGATGTGGTTCTCCTTGAGCAGGACCATCGCCGCAAGGTCGAGCCGGTGGTTGCGGCCACCACCGACGGCCACCGCGTACTTGTCGAGGGCACGCAGGCCCGGTGCCGTCTTGCGGGTGTCCAGAATGCGGGTCTCGGTCTCGGCCACGGCCTGGACGTAGCGGTCGGTCAGTGTCGCGATGCCGCACAGGCGCTGCAGGAAGTTCAGCGCCGTGCGCTCGCCGGTGATCAGGCTGCGCGCCGGACCGGACAGGCGTAACAGGACGTCGCCGTCGGTCAGCCGGGCGCCGTCGGCGACGCTCGCCTCGATCTCGACCTCGGGATCGACCTGCGCGAAGACCTCGGCGACCGCGGGGAGGCCGGCGGCAATGCCGCTCTGCCGGGTGCGGACTTCGGCCGTGGCCGCCAGGTCTTCGGGGACACTCCACGCGGTGGTGATGTCGTTCCCCGAGGCGTCCTCGGCCAAAGCGGCGGCGACGGCGGTTCGTCCCGCAGTCGAGGGAAACTGTGTCGTGGCCATCTGGTCTCCATCTCCGAGTGGGCGTTGAGCCTGGCGGTCATCACCACTGACGCGGCTGCGGCGCAGGTAGTGCTCCCTGGCGGTGATCGTGGGATTCCGCAGCGCACGGTGCGGGGCGACGCGGGTGGGTGGTTGCCACGACGGTCCCCCTTCGTTTCGTTTTCCGAAGCGATCGCCGATGGTAGCGTTTCGGAATCCGAAGCATCAACCTTGGAGGCTGGACTCCACGTCATGCCAACCCCAAAACCCGGCAAGCCAGTTCGTGGTTCGGTCACCGGTCGCCCCCTCATGGCCGCACTCGACCTGTTCGGACGGCGGTGGAGCCTGCGCATCCTTTGGGAGCTGCGCGAGGGCCCCCTTGGGTTCCGCCCCCTGCAGAAGCAGTGCGACGACATGTCCTCCAGCGTGATGCGACAGCGCCTGACCGAACTGCTGGATGCCCACGTGGTTCACCAACTACCCGACAGCCGGTACGAGCTCACTCCACTGGGGCGGGATGCCTGCCTCGCACTCGGCCCCCTCGTCCAGTGGTCGGAGCGCTGGGCGGCGATGCTCGACCCGCAAGCCGAGTGAGGTGATGGGCGTCGCCGTGCAGAGTGAGTACGCGGGCGCCGGTCAGCTCGCCCGGTCGGGTGCTGGGCACGCTCGATGACATGTGTTCACAACGGCGCTGCAACTTCCGGAAGCCTGCCGGGGTTTGGCTCGGTTCCCGCAGGATGCGCAGCGTCCAGCGCCGCCCGAGCAGATCGAGTCCAGCCATGACCCGGCGCCCTGAATCGGACCCGCGTACCGGTGAGCCCGGCCGAGGCGTTCTGGCTTCCTTGCCCACTCCTTGCGCTTCGGGTTTCGAAGCATCATAGTGATTCGAAAACCGAAGCAGGAGGTGTCCATGCCCCGCGCCCATCGACCAGCCACTGCGCCGATGGATGCCTCCCGGCGTGACACACGAGCCGCTCACGTGAGCCCTTTGCGACTTCACGCCGAGCCGGCCAGATGTAGAGCGAGGACGGCTTGGGCGGGACATGTTCACGACTTCATCCAGACAGGGGTGCCTGGTGAACTGAGCGATTGGCGCGAGTTGTAGGCAGGGCTCCATCGCCAACTGAGACATCGCCTTATCTCAACAGCACACCACAATCAGCCAGTCCCGCGAACCGCCCTCGGAAATGCCCGGTGATCCGTCGCCGGGGTCGACCCGAGCATCAATCTGAGTGTCGACTCGAAGGCTGGCACGCTTGTCCGAACACACAGGAGGTTTCCATGGCCAAGGGCTACTGGGTCAGCGTCTACCGCACCATTTCCGACCCCGAGAAGCTGGCCGCCTACAACAAGCTGGCCGGTCTGGCCGTCCGGGCCGGGGGCGGGCGGACGCTCGCCCGCGGCGGTCGGGTCGTCGCCCACGACGCCGGAATCGCCGAGCGCACCGTCCTGGTCGAGTTCGACACCTTTGAACAGGCGGTCGCGGCACGCGAGAGCGCGGCATACCAGGAGGCCCTGTCCGTCCTTTCCGACGGCGTCGAGCGCGACTTCCGCATCATCGAAGGCGTCGACTGACCGGCGCACTGACGTTCAGGCCGGCCTGGCGGCCCCGCCGGCCTCGCCGGCAGAACTCAGGACATCAGGCTGAGCAGGGAGGCCAGGGCTGCACCAGTGCGTACATTGACGGCGCGTTGGGGCACCTGTGCGCCCGCGGCGACCACGCGGGCGCCGCGCCATCATGCGGGCTGGGTGGTGATGGTGCACAGGCGCTTGGTGGCCCGGGTCAGCGCCACGTACAGGTCCCTCTCCCCGCCGGGGTGGGCCGTGATGATCTCCTCGGGGTTCAGGACGACGACCCCGTCGAACTCGAGGCCACGTGCTTCGGACGCGGGCACGATGCGTGCGTGGTCGCCGATGCCGTGAGCCGTCAACTGGCTCACCCGGGTGTCCGCGCAGATCACTCCGAGGAGTTCGTCCGGCTGCGCGGTGCTCTGGGCGCGCAGTTCCTCCACGACGGCGGTGACCAACCCGTCCCCATGTGTGGTCACGGTGCGCGGGCTCTCACCGCTGCGCAGTGACCGTGTGGGCCGCTGGTCCGGAGCGATCCGCGCGAGTAGGTCCCGGACGCTCTCCAGGATCTCCTGCGTGGTGCGGTAACTGACCGTCAGGTCGTGCAGTCTGAACCGCGTCCCGACATGCGGGCTCAGGGCTTCCTTCCAGTCGCGTGCCGTCGTGGCCGAGCCCGACTGGGCGAAGTCACCCACCAGCGTCATCGCCCTCGCCGGGCAGCGGCGGACGATCATCCGCCACTGCATAGCGGTCAGTTCCTGCGCCTCGTCGACGACGACGTGCCCGTACGTCCGCTCGGGCGGGCCGTCGACCAGGCTCGCCGCCTCGTCCAGCAACGGCACGTCCGCATCGGTCCAGGGGGCGTCCGGGGCGCGCAGGAGAAGGGACCGCTCCTGCGGGGTCAGGGTCGGCAGGCGCTCGGCCAGGGCGTCGGCATCCGTCAGCAGCGCCTTCACGAGGTCGCCGGGTACCAGCCTCGGCCACAGCGCCTCGACCGCCCGGTCGACACCGGCGTCGTCGAGGAGATCGGCCCCGATGGCGTCCAGGTCCAGCTCGTGGGCCGGACCCGGGTCGGCGGCGCCCTCGGCACGGAGCTGGGCGACGCCCGTGAACCGGTCGAGGTTCAGGCCCGTCATCTGCTCGGCATCGGCGTCGATCTGCTCCAGGAGGTCGCCCATGTCCCGTTGCATCGCGTCGGTGACGGCGTCGACCAGGAGTTCCTTGAACGCCTGGCGCGCGGGGTTGTGGCCGGACGCGGCCGCCAGGGCGGCGGCGCGTGCAGTGGCGACCTCCTTCTCGGACAGGTGGACCAGTTCCTGCCCGACCCGGACAGCGAAGTCACCGGCGGGGGCCTGGTGTTCTCGCAGCAGGCCGGCCAAGGCGTCGGCGAGGTCCAGGCCGCCCTTGAGGCGCGCTGCGTCGAACGCGTCCACCGAGTCCGGGGACACTCCGGCCAGTTCCTGACAGGTCGCCAGATCGACGTCGTTCTCCCCGAGCGAGGGAAGGACCTGGGCGATGTAGTCGAGGAAACGGGCGTTGGGGCCCACCACGAGGACGCCTTCCTCCGCGGCGCGCGGAAACGCGTACAGGACGTAGGCCGCCCGGTGCAGGGCCACCACCGTCTTGCCGGTGCCCGGCCCGCCCTGCACCACGGTCACCCCGCGGTGGGCGGAGCGGACGATCTCGTCCTGCTCGGCCTGCAGCGTCGCGACGGCCGCGTGCATCCTGCCCGTACGCCGTGCCGACAGAGCCTCGGTCAACGGGCCGTCCCCCACGACGTCTTCGTCGGTCGGGGCGGTCCCGTCGAGCAGTTCGTCGCTCACCGAGACGACCGTGCGCTCCTCGAGGCGCAGGTGCCGGCGCCGTCGCAGATCCATCGGGTGGACCGGTGTCGCCTCGTAGAAGGGCCGCGCCGCGTTCGCGCGCCAGTCCACGAGCAGCGGCAGTTCGTTCTCCTCCGTGTGCAGTCCGATCCGCCCGATGCGCAGGGCCGTGCCGTCCGTCCAGTCGATGCGCCCGAAGACCAGCCCCCTCTCGGCGCCTTCCAGCCGGCCGATCTCCTTGGTCAGACGGTCGGCGGCGATCTCTCTTTCGTACGCCTCGCCGGCGCCGTCCGCCGGGGCCTTCAGCACACTCGCCCGGTTCGCTTGCGCCTCGGAAAGTCGCTCGGTGAGCAGCTCATACAATGAGGACACGTAACCTTGCTCCGATTCAACCGCACGCACGGTGGAATCATTTATGTCTGACAACAAGGGACTCCTTCGATTCGAGCCGCACCTTACGGCCAAAGTTCCCGAAAGGTAAGTCTTGACTTACCTGTTGTGTCTATGTCCTTGCGGCTGACCGCACTTGGTGTCACGCATTCCATCGTTGCCCTTGAATTCCGGTTGATACTTTCCCGTGCACTGGAGAAGCGGTGAATCCACGGGAAAGCTTCGTGGTCGCGTCACAGGCCGGGACGGGGCTGGCCTGCATTCCAAATTCGGATACCGGCGGCCGCCGTGAGCCGGTTGTGTCACGCGGCGAGTTGGGTGATGTTCGCGCCGCCGTGTGCGGCCCGGATGCCGGACCTCAACGACTCGACATGCTGACTTGACTCTTCCGCAGGCACCCCGACGCCGAGTTCGTCCGGGGAACCGGACGCCACGGTGGGAGGCGCCTCCCCGTAGGGCCGCCAGAAGGCGTCGCTGCTGGTGCGAGGCGGATCGGCGGGGACGAACATGGAGCAGCAGTACGCCGGTTCGGAGATCTCGGAGGGAGTGGCTGCGGGAATCCTCTGTTCAGGGATGGCGCATTCCTCAAACTTGACTAGTTGGCCCGGGAATCGCCGAGGGTACAGCACCGCACCCCGTGGACGGCGGCGGGCCGGCTGTGAGCCGGCACACGTCGGAAGGGGGTGGGCTCAGCCCCCCGATGGTGCGGGGCAAGCCCCCGCAGGTACACGGGTGGTAGCGCCATGGTCGCCGAAGGTCAACGGTCCGTACGTTGCATCTGGTCGGCCAGTCCGTCAGGCGTCGGCCGGCCCGTTCCTCAAGAGACCGGAGACCCTCCATGCCCCAGACCGCCGCAGCCGTCGCGGAACTCCCTCAAGGGGCCCCCGTAGCGCAGCCCCAGGGAAGCGAGTTCACGCCCCTGCTGCGTACCGTCAAGGACCGGGGTCTTCTCGGCCGCCGCCATGGCTGGTACGCGCTCACGATCGCGGTGAACACGCTGGCCCTCGCCGGTCTCGTGACGGGCATCGTCCTCATCGGCAACTCCTGGTGGGCTTTGCTCCTGGCCCCTCTGCTCGCGGTGTTCTCGGCCCGGACGGCCTTCATAGGCCACGACGCGGGTCACTCCCAGATCACCGGAAACAGGTCCGCCGGCCGTCTGATCGGCCTGGTCCACGGCAATCTCCTGCTCGGAATGAGCTTCGCCTGGTGGAACGAGAAGCACACACGTCACCACGCGAACCCCAACCACATCGACAAAGATCCCGACGTCCTCGCCGACGTCCTGGTCTTCACCAGCGGGCAGGCCAGTGATCGGGTCGGCTTCCGGCGCTGGCTCACCCGCCACCAGGCCTGGCTCTTCTTCCCGCTCACCCTCCTCGAAGGCATCGCCCTGAAGGTCCACGGCTTCCAGGACCTGCGACGGCAGACGCCGCGGGAGCGGGCGGTGGAGGCTCTGCTCCTGGTGACCCATGTCGTCGCCTACGTCACCCTGCTGCTCACCTCCATGTCCCTGGGCAAGGCCCTCGCCTTCGCAGCCGTCCACCAGGCGCTCTTCGGTCTGCACCTGGGCCTGGCCTTCGCGCCCAACCACAAGGGCATGGAGATGCCCGACCCGAGCGGCGAACGCTGGGGTCACCTGCGCCGCCAGGTGCTCACCTCGCGCAACATCCGTGGCGCCGTCCTGACCGACTGGTTCCTCGGCGGCCTCAACTACCAGATCGAGCACCACCTGTTCCCGAGCATGCCCCGTCCGCATCTGCGGCTGGCGCAGCCCCTGGTGCGGGCCCACTGCGCGGAATTGGGTATCCCTTATGCGGAGACCGGGCTCGTCGACTCCTACCGGCAGGCCCTGGGCCACATGCACGAGGTGGGTGAGCCGCTCAGGACCCGGTAGCGGGGCACACTCTCAGGGATGACTAGGGGGCGCGCCTCAGGGACGTATCAGGGTCGCGATCCGGAACCGTGGAAGGCGCGGACCCGTTCTTCGGACAGAGAGCGGCAGCAGCCGCGAAGGAGGCGACGCATATGTCGATGAACGCGAAGATCGCCGCAGGAGGTGTGGCGGTCGGGCTCATCCTGTTGTTCTGGCTGCCCTGGTGGGCCTCCCTTCTGATCGTGCTGGGAGTCCCGGCGGCCGCGTACCTGACACTGGACCCCTCGCAGCGGCGCAGGCTGCGCCGTGTCACGCGCAAAGAGCTCGGCCGTTGACGCACTACTGACCCGTTGTGCCCGTGCCCACCGTGCACGAGTCGACCACGTCACCGCTCGCGGGCCTGCCGACGGCATGGTCCGCGGGCGGTCGGCTGCCGCGCTCCACCCAGGCGGTGAGCACGTCGAACGCCGACCGGTAGCAGGGCAGGATCGGCCGCAGCCGCTCCGGATATGTGTCGTACAGCCCGTCGACGTGCGTGCCGCCCACGACCGTGTAGGAGCGGTGCAGCCGCCCCCGGCCGCTCGCGTCGATCATCCGCGCGTACACATCGGAGTCAGCCGCCTTGGGCAGCAGCGCGTCCTGGTCGCCGTGCAGGGTGATCAGCGGCCTGCCGATCCGTCCGGTGAGGGCCACGCGGGCCACGGCCCGGTGGACGGACGCGGGGCGTGATGCGTAGTCGTACGCCGCGTCGGAGGCGCACGGAGCCAGGATCTGCTCGGTCGTGGACCCGGCGGACACACCGGGGCAGCCGGGATCGTAGGACGGGTCGAATTCGGCCCGGTAGATCTTCTGTGTGACGCCCCAGTAGGCCCTCTCGTGGTACGGCCACAGGAACTCCGAGCCCCGCGCGAAGCCCACCGCGTACATGTCCTCGTCCCCCGCCCGGCCGAGTGTTCGGGCCACCGTCGTGGGCAGCGAGGTGAGCAGGTTAGGGCCTTCCCGGGTCCACAGCGCGCCCTCCCAGTCCAGACCGCCGTCGTACAGCTCCGGATGGTTCTCCAACTGCCACCGTGTCAGATAACCCCCGTTGGAGATGCCCGTCATGTACGTCCGCCGTGGTGCGTGTCCGTAGCGCTGTGCGACCGCCCGCCCGGCGGCGCGGGTGAGTTGGGTGGTCCGGCTGTTCCACTCGGCGACCGCGTCCCCGGGCCGGATTCCGTCGCGGTAGAAGTCGGGCCCGCTGTTACCCTTGTCGGTGGCTGCGTAGGCGTATCCCTGAGCCAGCGCCTGGTCCGAGATCGCCGCGTCGGTGGCGTACTGCTTGCGCGTGCCCGGGGCGCCCGTGACGACCAGGCCACCGTTCCAGCGGTCCGGGAGCCGGATCACGAACTGCGCGTCGTGCCGCCAGCCGTGCGTCGCGTTGAAGTGCGAGCTGTCCGGGAAGTACCCGTCGATCTGCGTTCCGGGCACCCCTGACGGATGACGCGTGCCCTGCGCCGTCAACCCCGCCTGGTCGGCCATGTCCGTGTACGGCGTCCCGGCGAGCGCGGACGTGGTCAAGTCCCCCAGACAAGCGCTCTGCTGGAACGCGGCGCCGGGCACGTGCACCCGCTGCTGCCCCGCGCAGTGCCCGCCCCCGGCCGGCGTGGCCCAGGCCGGAGCCGGTCCTGGAACGGCCAACGCAACCAGGGCGAGAGCGATGAGGGGCATACCTCGGGACACACGCATGACCGGCCTCCATGACAGGGCGTGAAGCGACCAGGGGAGTGAGAGCGGTCTCATGGTCGGATGGCGCCCAGCGGTCGGCCATGTCTTGGGACCACATGGGACGGCGGCAGCGCATGGGGGTTCAAGACAGCCGGGACTGCGATGACGGACATGATGTCCAGTCAGGCCGAGCGCCGCCACGACGATCGCCGACGGTCGAAGACGAGGCGCCTCGGACGCACGGCACTGCCTGTCGCGACACAGAGCATGCGGACCACGAAATCCCTCCGCAGGCCCTCCCGGCCCGCACCACTGGCCGGGGCGCACCACTGGCCGGGGCGCACCACTGGCCGGGGCGCACCATGGGAATCGCACGTGGTGCGGTCCGTCAGCTGGGCCGTACCGCCATCTTGTCGAGAGCCTCCAGGAGGCCGGGCAGCTCCGCCCCACGGCCCACGGGCAGGACCTCGCCCGGTTCCTCGTCGAGGAGCACGAACGCGATGTCGTCCGTCCTGGCCACCATGGACCAGCCGGGACCGTCGGCGCGCAGCGTCCGGGCGTCGCCGGTGGCGAAGGACGAGCGGACGCGGCCCAGGGGCGGTGGCGTGTCCACGTACGAACGCGCCTCGGCGAGCACCCGACGGACGCCGCTGGGGGATCCGCCCCGGCCCTCGCCATCCTCCGCTTCGCTCCGGTCGCTCTCCTCGGCGGAGGCCTCATCCTGCCCCGATACGGCGAAGTCGCCGTCGTCGATCTGTTCCCGCCAGACCGCCCACTGGAGTGCGATCTCGTCGGCGCCGAGGCGCCGTTGAGCGGGCCCCCACGAGGCGGTGTCGGGCGGACACAGCGGCGGCCGCTCGGTGAGCTCGGGCGCCGGATCGTGCGGGGCGGGCACTCCCGGCGCCGCGACGGCGACCGCCAACGGCCAGCCGGGCAACGCGGCGACGACCGTGCGCTCGTCGGGCGACAGGTCGTACTCCATGCCGCAGTCCCACGACGCGATGGCGACCGCGACCAGGGAGACGTCGTCGATCACGACCGTCCACCGCGCACCGTCGCTGTCCTGGCCGATCACGAGACCGTACCCGTCGGCCAGGGGTGCCAGACCCAGCGCCGCACACGCCTCGGGGTAGTCGTCCCCCAGTACGCTGGGGAACTTCGCAGGCGTCAGCAGCACAGCTGTCAGCACATACAGCGCATCGTCGTCCACGGTGGCGACGGCGTCATCGTCCGTCCCGGCCATCCCTGCCTCCCCTTCGCTTCATCCGTCGGCGCACCCTAATGCGACCGGAAGCCGGTTGTCACCAGCCGCCCGTACACGCGGAGCTGCAGTTATCCGGCTGGACAGGGGCGAATCGGCCGCCCGAGCCCGCGCCGGTCACGCGGCGGGCAGTCCGAGCAGCGTACGGGCCACCGCGTGAGGCGACTCATCGCGCTCCCGGGCCAGGGCGATCACCGCCCGGCAGGCCAGTTCGTTCACTCCGAACGACAGTGCCTCCGGCGACACCCACGCCGCGGCCTCGTCGATCTGATCCTGGTCGTCCTCCGCGCACGCGGACACATAGGCCGCGGCCGCCTCGAACACGTTGTGCGTACGCTTCTCCGGCCGTCGCTTCACAGGCCGCTGCGCATCCTGACCCTCGGCCGTTTCCGTGCGCCACATCTTGCGGAGTCTGTCGAACATGCCGGACATCGGGCCACCTTCCCCCTGTGCGACGGTCATCGCTGATCGTTCATCTGCTGCTACTCAACGTAGAGTTGAAGCTTCCACCGCAGAAGGGGGACGGCCCGGTGAAGCGCTACGAGCGGCTCGCACAGATCCGGCGACTGGATCCGGAAAAGGACGCTTCGGAGATCTACCGGCTCAGCGCCGCGTACGAATTCCCCTGGGACTTCACCCGGGCTCTGGAACTGGCGCTCTACCGCACCTACGCCGTCCCCAGCATCGGCCGCCTGCTCGCCGAGACGACGGAACTCACCGAGCGGACACAGAAGCGCTACGACGACACGGCCCTGCTCCTGGACACCGTCGTCGAGCACGGCTTCGACGCCGGCCAGGGCCGCACCGCGATTTGCCGCATCAATCAGATGCACCGCAGCTACGACATCAGCAATGAAGACATGCGTTACGTGCTCTGCACCTTCGTGGTGATGCCAAAGCGGTGGATCGACGCCTACGGGTGGCGCAGGTTGTCACGGCACGAGACCGTCGCCTCCACCGTGCACTACCGCACCCTGGGGCGGCACATGGGCATCAAGGACATCCCGGAGGCCTACGAGGAGTTCGAGGCCTGTCTCGACGCCTACGAAGAGGCCCATTTCGGATGGGACGAAGCCGCGCGCCGCGTCTCCGACGCCACGCTGGACCTGATGGCCTCCTGGTATCCGCGCCCGCTCGCACCCTTGCTGCGCGCCTCGACCCTCGCCCTGCTCGACGAGCCGCTCCTCAGCGCTTTCCGGTACGAGCCGCCGGGTGCCGCCACGCGCGCGCTGGTCCGGCGGTCGGTACGCGCCCGCGGCCGCCTGGTGCGCCTGCTGCCACCGCGGCGGGCCCCGCACTTCGCCCGGCAGAACCGGGAGATCAAGGGCTACCCGGACGGCTATGGCATCGCCGAGCTGGGCACCCGTCCGGTGCCCGGAGTACGGGGCTGCCCCTCAACGGCCCGCGTCGAGTGAGTCGATCGTGTCGCGCAGCCAGGCCAGTTCGGCCCGGCTCGTGGCCCGAGCGATGGTGAGGACGCCGCGCCGGAACGGATCGTCCAGCTCCTCCGCGCTCAGCGGTTCGTCGCCGTCGTAGAAGAAGCTCGCGGGCTCCTCCAGGAAGGCGAGCCTGCGCCGCAACACCGCGGCCTGGGCCGCCGGATCGTCCAGGTACCGCAGGAACGCGAGCACCGTGAACCAGCGGTTCTCGTCGGTGATGTCCCGCTGCACCGGCTGCGCCAGCCGGCGGCGCAGCTCCTGCCGGCCCTCCTCGGTGAGTGTCAGGACGTGCCGCGGAGCGGCCACGGCGCCTGGCTGCGTCGCCCGCGCCAGCAGATCCGCCTTCTCCAGCCGCTTGATCGCGGGATACAGCGTGCTCTCGGCGACGGGCTTCACGTGCCCCGTCAGCGCCGTGATGCGTTTGCGCAGCTCATAGCCGTGCAGTGGGGCGTCGAACAGGAAACCGAGGATGGTCAGCTCCAGCATGCCTCCATTCTGCCGCACTCGCGTTGTACATCCCTCCAGTCATATTCCTGTTCCGTAATACATCGGCGCCGATGTATTGTCTTCGGAGACGACAAGCGACGCGGAGTCACAGGGGAGAGCGCGATGAAGCAGGCCGAGTTCGACGGCAGGGGCAGTCTGATCCGCTGGACGGAGACGGAGGGCGCGGAACCCGCGCGGGTGTACGTGCACGGACTGGGCGCGGCCTCGACGGTCTACAACGCGCACATCGCGGCCCGGCCCGAACTGGCGGGTCGGCGCACCCTGTTCGTCGACCTGCCGGGGCACGGCATCAGCGACCGACCCGCGGACTTCGGCTACACGCTGGAGGATCACGCCGACGCCCTGGCGGCCGCGCTGGACGCAGCCCGCGCCACCCGGGCGGAACTCGTCGCGCACAGCATGGGCGGCGCCGTCGCGATCGTGCTCGCCCACCGGCGCCCCGACCTCGTCTCGCGCCTGGTCCTCGTCGAGGCGAACCTCGACCCGTACCCTCCGACCACCGCGGGCAGCAGCGGCATCGCCTCGTACGAGGAGGACGACTACGTCGAAAACGGCGGCCACGCGCGCGTGCTGGAAAAGGTCGGCCCCTCCTGGGCGGCCACCATGCGGCTCGCCGACCCGCGCGCCCTGTACCGCACGGCGGCCGGGCTCAGGCGAGGCACCACACCCACGATGCGCCACATGCTCCAGAAGTCCGCGGCGGACCGCGTCTACCTCCAGGGCGCGTTGACCGGCGAACTCCCCGGCAAGGAGGGCCTGGAGGAGGCCGGTGTACGAGTGGTGACGGTGCCTGCCGCGGGCCACAACATCATGTTCGACAACCCCGACGCCTTCGTGGCAGAGGTGGCCGGCAGGGGCTGAAGCCCCAGCCCCCGCGGTGAGTCGTCAGCTCCGGCGCACGGCGAGCGCGAGGAAGCGGGCGTCCTCGTCGACGTACGACGTCATGTCCCAGCCGGAGCCGGCCAGGAGAGGCCCGAGCCGGTCCTGCGCGCGCAGGTCGTCCGGGGTGATGCGGCGGCCCTGGCGTGCGGCGAGCGCCGCCCGGCCGATCGGATGGAACAGCGCCAGAGTGCCGCCGGGTCGCACGACCCGGGCCAACTCCCGCAGGTTCTCCACGGGATCGGGCAGATGCGAGACGAGGCCGGCGCCGAACACGGCGTCGAGCGACCCGGTGCGCAACGGCAGCCCGGCGACATCGGCGAGCAGCAGTCGCCCGTCGCGATCCCGTCCCGCCCGTACGGCGGCCTCCAGCATGGCCGGGGTCAGATCGGCCCCGATGACGACCCCGGAAGGGCCTACGGCGGCACGCAGCGGCGGCAGGGCGCGTCCGGTGCCGCAGCCCGCGTCGAGGACGCGGTCGCCCTTCCGCAGGCCGAGTTCGGCGACCGCGGCCGCATAGGCCGGTCCGTCGTCGGGGAAACGGGTGTCCCAGTCGGCCGCCCGCGCGGCGAAGAACTCCTGGACGTGTGTGTGGTCGTCGCTCATGTTCCGCATGATCCCTCACCGACACGAAGGACGACGCTGCGCGCATGTTCGAGCGGGACGCGATCGTTCAGGTGCATGTCTGCGTCATATTGCAATACCTTTCGAAATGCGCCCCCTCTGCGCGCCCCTGCCCCCGCTAGCGTCCCTGAGCCATGGGACACCTGGACCACGCAGCCTTCGGCTGGCTGACCCCCGCGCTGTCGTACGTCATGGCCTGCATAGGCGCCGCCCTGGGGCTGCGCTGCACCGTCCGTGCGCTCGGCACCACGGGGCGCTCGCGCCGCAACTGGCTTCTCACCGCCGCCTCCGCGATCGGCACGGGCATCTGGACGATGCACTTCGTGGCGATGCTGGGCTTCAGTGTCACCGGCACGGAAATGCGCTACAACGTGCCGCTGACCATCCTCAGCCTCATCGTCGCCATGGTCGTCGTGGGCGCCGGCGTCTTCGCTGTCGGCTACGGCCGAGACCGGGGTCGCGCGCTGTTCCTCGGCGGACTGACCACCGGGCTCGGTGTCGCGAGCATGCACTACCTGGGAATGGCCGCGCTGCGGCTGCACGGCGCCGTGCACTACGACCCGATGCTCGTCGGACTCTCCGTCGTGATCGCCGTGGTTGCTGCCACCGCGGCCCTGTGGGCGGCGCTCAACATCAAGTCGCCCGTGGCGGTCGCCGTCGCCTCCCTCGTCATGGGAGGGGCGGTGAGCAGCATGCACTACACCGGGATGATGGCGGTGAGCGTGAGCGTCAGCCCCTCCGGCGGGGCCCTGCCCGGGGCCACGGCGATGCAGTTCATCTTCCCCCTCGCCGTGGGCCTCGGCTCCTATCTCTTCCTGACATCGGCGTTCGTCGCGCTGTCCCCGACGGCCGGAGAACGCGAGGCATCCGCATCGGCCCAGCGGCCGGTCCAGAGCGTCGCCCGCTAGCCACGGGGCCGGAGCCGCGACGGCTCGCAAGGACGCCCGAACCACCCTGAGCGAGGAGGCCATGCGTACACCCCGTAGGACCCCCACAGGCAGCGCCGAGGCGCCGCCCCAGCCACCGGCGCGGGGCCGCCGCGCCCATGCCGGCCCTCCCGCCGACGAGCGCACCGACCCCGACGACTTCCCTGCCGGACCGGCGCCCGAAACGCTCGCCCGCGCGGAACGGTGGCGGGTGCGCCCCCGCACCGTGCGCGCCAAGATCGTCTGTCTGCTGATGGTGCCGGTCGTCTCCCTGCTCGCTCTTTGGGCCTACGCCACCGTGACCACCGCTCAGGACGTCGCACGGCTGCGCCAGTTGCAGCGTGTGGACGAGACCGTACGGGCCCCGGTCGACGACGCCGTCGCCGCGCTCCAGAAGGAACGCGAGGCCGCCGTCCGCTACGCCACCGACCCCGCCGCCGAGCAGCAGAGCGACCTCAGGAAGCTGGCAGGACACACCGATCGCTCGGTGGCCAAGCTGCGCCTCGATGACGGCAGCACCGTCGCCGACGGCGCCGACCTGCCGACCGGTGTCGCCGGGCGCCTCGACGCCTTCGTCACCGGCGCCGAAAAGCTGCCGACCCTGCGCGCCGCCGTGCTGGAGCGTCGTGTCGGATGGGACGAGGCGTACGGGCAGTACACCAGGACGATCGCGACGGCGTTCTCCGTGGGGGGCGCGCTCACCGGCATCCAGGACGCCGATCTCGGCTCCGACGCACGCGTGCTGCTCGAATTCTCCCGGGCGGGGGAGACGCTCGCCCAGGAGGACGCGGTGCTGTCCGGCGCCCGGCTCGCCGGAAGCCTGGACGGGGAACGGCTGCGGCTGTTCACCGGCGCCGTCGACACGCGCCGCACTCTGACCGATGCCGCAGTAACGGATCTGCGCGGTCCCGAACGCACCGCCTGGCACGACCTCGTGGAGGGGAGCGCGTACGCCCATGTGCGCGCCGCCGAGGACAAGGTGCTCGTGTCGCGGCCCGGCGGCAAGGCGATCGACGCCGCGCCGGAAGCCGACTGGAACACCGCCCACGCGCGCGTGCAGGACGACATGCGAACGATCGCTGCGGACGCGGGCCGTGGCGTCGCGGACCGGGCCGACCCGTTCTCGCGCGGACTGCTCACACCCGCCGGTGCCGCCGTTCTCTTCGGCCTGGCCGCCGTCGCCGCGTCGTTGGTGATCTCCGTACGCATCGGACGCGGTCTCGTCGTGGAGTTGGTGAGCCTGCGCAACGGCGCTCTGGAGATCGCCCGGCGCAAACTCCCGGAAGCCATGCGCAAGCTGCGTGCGGGAGAGGAGATCGACGTCCGTGCGGAGGCTCCGCCCGGGCCGCCCGCGGAGGACGAGACCGGACAGGTCGCGGAGGCCTTGGGCACCGTGCACCGCGCCGCGCTGCGCGCCGCCGTCGAACGCGCGGAACTCGCCAGCGGAATCTCCGGCGTCTTCGTCAATCTCGCCCGGCGCAGTCAGGTCCTCGTACACCGCCAACTGAGCCTGCTCGACAGCATGGAGCGCAGGTCCGACGACCCGAACGAGCTGAGCGACCTGTTCCGGCTCGACCACCTCACCACGAGGATGCGGCGCCACGCGGAGAGCCTGATCATCCTCTCCGGAGCCGCCCCCGGCCGGGCCTGGCGCATGCCGGTCTCCCTGACGAACGTGGTCCGTGCCGCCGTGTCCGAAGTCGAGGACTACGCGCGCGTGGAGGTACGACAGCTCTCCGAGGCATCCGTGGCCGGCGCCGCCGTCGCCGACCTCACGCACCTTCTCGCCGAGATCGTCGAGAACGCGGCACAGTTCTCGCCGCCGCACACCCGAGTACGCATCGTCGGAGAACCGGTCGGCAACGGGTATGCCGTCGAAGTCGAGGACCGCGGACTCGGCATGGGGACGGAAACACTCGCCGAGGCCAACCGCCGCATCGAACAGTCCGAGGCGCTCGACCTGTTCGACAGCGACCGGCTCGGTCTCTTCGTGGTCAGCAGGCTCGCCGCACGCCACGGCATCAAGGTGCACCTGAGGACGTCGCCCTACGGCGGGACGACGGCAGTCGTCCTGCTGCCCACGGCACTCCTGCACGGCGGCGCGGTGGAACGTTCCCCCAAGCGGGCCGACACCGAACGGCCCGCGGAACGCGAGTACGCGCGCGTGGCGGCCGCCCAGGAGCAGGAATCGCTCCAGGCGCTGACCGAACGGCCCGCACTGGCGGTACCCCTGCAGTCCGCCGTCAAGGCCTCGGCCAACGGTTCATCCGACACTCCGCCACCCGGAGTCACCACCCTGCGTCTGCACAGGCAGACGGAGGAACCCGAGGAACCTGAGGAATCCGAGGAATCCGACGACCTCCCGCGGCGCGTACGGCAGGCGCATCTCGCACCTCAGCTGCGCGAACAGCTCCCCGAGAAGCACACGGACACCTCGGCTTCCCGTAACGACGACGAGCGCACCCCGGAAGTCGTACGGGACCGCATGGCGGCCTACCGCGACGGCTGGACGCGCGGCGGCGGCAGGATCCCCGGCCGCGGCGCCACCCCTGACTCCGAACCGGGCAGCGACAGCAGCGAAGGAGACCTCGCATGATCCAGGACCCGAGTATGAGGGCCGCCCAGCGGTCCGGCGAACTCGACTGGCTGCTGGACGACTTGGTACTGCGCGTCGCCGAAGTCCGGCACGCCGTGGTGTTGTCCAACGACGGACTCGCGGTGGGCGCGTCCAGCGACCTGCGGCGCGAGGACGCGGAGCACCTTGCCGCGGTCGCCTCCGGCTTCCACAGTCTCGCCAAGGGCGCCGGCCGCCACTTCGGCGCCGGGGGCGTGCGCCAGACGATGGTGGAGATGGACGACGGCTTCCTCTTCGTGGCGGCCGCGGGCGACGGCTCCTGCCTCGCCCTGCTCACCGCCGTCACGGCCGACATCGGACTGGTGGCGTACGAGATGGCACGGCTGGTCAAGCGCGTCGGAGAACACCTCTACACGCCGCCGCGCGTCGCAGCGCAGCCGCCCGCCGCCGGATGACCGAGGACGGTCGGTGCAGATGACCGAGGACAGGCCCGGCGCCCTGGAGCAGCCGGGCAGCCAGTGGTACGACAACGAGGCCGGACCTCTCGTCCGCCCCTACGCCATGACGGGCGGCCGCACCAAACCCGGTCCCACCGGGGTGCGGTTCGACCTGATAGCCCTTGTCACGCTCGACACGGGCGCGCCAGGCGTCGACGACGACACCTCGTTGGGTCCGGAACACCGGGCCCTCATCGAACTCTGCCGCATCGAGACGCAGTCCGTGGCCGAACTCGCCGCGGGAGCGGACCTGCCGGTGGGGGTCGTACGAGTGCTCCTGGGCGACCTTCTGGAACTGGGCTGTGTGACTGTCAGCCGCCCGGTGCCGCCCGCGCAACTGCCCGACGAACGGATCCTCCGCGAGGTCATCGCGGGATTGAGGGCGCTGTAGATGAACCACGTTGTCGCGGCCTGTGCCGACTTGCGCATACATTCGGGCACCGAACAGGCGAGAGTCGGTCACAACGGCCAAATAGCGGTCCAATCCCCCGCAGAGGAGTCGCAGTTGTCATGATGCAGACTCCGCACAGATGTACCGACGTCGAGCGTTGCCGGCACTCCCGAGAGAAGTGATCGATGGTCTCCGAGAACTCCGACGCCTCGGACGGCGAGATGACCGCCCTGGCGTTGAAGATACTGGTCGCCGGCGGATTCGGCGTGGGCAAGACCACCCTGGTGGGCGCGGTCAGTGAGATCAGGCCACTGCGTACCGAGGAACTGCTGAGCGAGGCGGGCCAGTCGGTCGACGACACCGACGGCGTGGACCAGAAGGTCACGACGACCGTCGCCATGGACTTCGGACGCATCACCATCAGGTCCGGACTCTCGCTCTACCTGTTCGGCACACCCGGCCAGGACCGGTTCTGGTTCCTGTGGGACGAGTTGTCGCAGGGTGCCCTCGGAGCCGTCGTCCTCGCGGACACCCGGCGCCTGGAGGACTGCTTCCCCGCGGTGGACTACTTCGAGCACCGGCACATCCCGTTCGTCGTGGCCGTCAACTGCTTCTCGGGTGCCCGCACTTACGGCGCCCAGGACGTCTCCCGCGCGCTCGACCTGGATCGGGGCACGCCCGTGGTGCTCTGTGACGCCCGTGACCGCGACTCCGGGAAGGAGGTGCTGATCCGGCTCGTCGAGTACGCCGGGCGGGTGCACACCGCCCGGCTGCTCGACTCCGTGGGTTGAGGGCCGACCGAGCCAAATGTCAGTCGGCTACGGCCGCCTGGGCCAGGACCTTCTCTATCCGTATGCGTACGAGGAGTTCGCCGGGTACGCCGTTGCGCTTCCCGAACTCCTCGGCACGGTCCTCGCCCATGTACCGCGCGCCGATCCGCGCGGCCCAGTGCCGCAAATCGGCGAGATCCTCCGAGAGTTCGGCCCGCCCCTGCAGCACAACGAAGTCGAACGGCGGCCGGTCGTCGTCCACGCACAGGGCGACGCGGCCGTCACGGGCGAGATTTCGCCCCTTCACGCTCTCCTGCGCGGTGTTGAAGACCACGTCGTCGCCGTCCAACAGGAACCAGATCGGCGTCACATGGGGACTCCCGTCCGCCCGGACGGTCGACAGCTTTCCGGTGCGGGTGCCGTGCGAGACGAACGCCCGCCATTGCTCATCGGTCATCTTATGTGCCATGCCGCTCATCCTCCTTGCTCGGACGGCAGCTGTGGGGAAGGCTGGCTGGTCGAATCCTCCGGCCAGGGAGGACGAGTGAACGGGGAGAGCGGACTATGGCACAGAACTCAGGACTTGGCTGGCTGCTGGACGACCTGACCGAACGGGTCGAGCACGTACGACACGCGCTGGTGCTGTCCAACGACGGGCTGGTGACGGGCGCCAGCACGGGACTTCGACGCGAGGACGCAGAGCATCTCGCGGCCGTCTCGTCCGGTCTGCACAGTCTGGCCAAGGGCTCGGGCCGTCACTTCGGCGCGGGCCAGGTACGCCAGACCATGATCGAGTTCGATGACGCGGTCCTCTTCGTCACCGCGGCCGGCGCGGGAAGCTGTCTGTGCGTCCTCAGCGCCGCGGAGGCCGACATCGGCCAGGTCGCCTACGAGATGACCCTGTTGGTCAACCGCGTCGGCGAGCACTTGGCCGTGGACGCCCGGCAACCCGACCGGACCTCCACCATAGACATCTGACCTGCACAAACGCCGCCCCCTTCGAAGTTATCCACAGGCTCGGCGCGAGGTTGGCGATTCCGGCTACGGTTTTTCCCGAAGCAAGCGCAAGCAGGCGCGAGCAACTCGCTCCACGGGGGAGAACCACCATGTCCGGCAACACCATCACGCAATCAAGCACGTCCACCGCCGTCCCGGTCGCATCCGGGGCGCAGCGACCGAGCCTCGCCCTCAGCAGCGCCGCGCGTGAACTCGAGCTGCGGCGGGGCGAGTTCGACCTCGCCGTCCAGCTCGGACGCATCCGGACCGTTCCCGACGACGGGGGAGGAGGACGCCGCGTCACTCGCCCGGAGATCGACCGGGTGCGCTCGGAGGCCGGCTTTCCGACGGCTCTGCGCGAGCGCGTCAAGGTCGTCGGTACGACGGAGGGCGCGACCCTCATGGACGTGACGGCCACCAGGTTCACACGCCTGGCGCGCCTGGGTCTGATCGTGCCGGTGAAGTTCTATCTGAACCGCTACCGGGCGGTGGTCTGGCTGTATCTGGCCGAGGAACTGCAGCAGTTCGCGGCCGACGAGCAGCATGCCGGGCTCCTGAGCGGACGCACACCCGAGGATCTCCGCGACCAGCTGGCAGCGGGCCTGGACCTGCGTCCGCGCAACTGGCGAGGGCGGCACAGGGGATTCCTGCTGCGGCAGACGGAGGATCCCTGGGCTCGTGCCGCCGTTCTGGCATCGCTGCTCGATCCGGTCCAGGTGGCGGAGATCGTCAAGGACCCGTACGAGCGCGCCCATCTGAACCGATTCCGGCCCCCGCTCGCCTCCCACGGGGCGCCGGACTCCGCCGCCGCACACCTCGCCTCGCGGATCATGACGGCGGACGACCCCGACGAGATCGGCTGGCTCAGGGCGGATCTGGGGCACGCCGTCGAGGAGGCCCGGGAGATCCGGCCCGCTCCCCGACCCACGCCCAAGCCCTCACCGCGGGCCGCCGCGCACCGACCGCCTCGGCCCGAGGAAGCACCGTCCCCCGGCGAGCGATCACAACGCTCGCGAGGTCTGCTCGGGTGGCTGCGCCGCAGAAACCACTGACCGGTCAAGGCCCCGAGCGCGCGAACAGCCCTTCCACGGACGGCCGGACACTGAGCTACAGAGCTCTGAAGAGGCCCTCCTGGACGACCGAGACGAGGAGGCGTCCTTGCAGGTCGTAGATCCGCCCACGGGCAAGCCCGCGTCCGCCCGTCGCGATCGGTGACTCCTGGTCGTACAGGAACCACTCATCCGCGCGAAACGGCCGGTGGAACCACATGGCGTGATCGAGCGAGGCCATGTCGAAGCCGCGCGGGCCCCACAGCGGCTCGACGGGGATCCGCACCGCGTCCAGGAGGGTCATGTCGCTGGCGTAGGTGAGGGCGCAGGTGTGCACGAGCGGATCGTCGCCCAGCGGGCCGACGGCGCGCATCCACACCGCACTGCGCGGCTCGGCGTCCTTGACCTCCTCCGGAGTCCAGCGCAGCCGGTCCACATAGCGGATGTCGAAGGGCTGACGCCGCGCCATGCGCTCCAACGTCTCGGGGAGCGCGCCCAGATGCTTCTTGATCTCCTGCGTCACCGTCGGCAGCGACTCCGGATCCGGGACCTCGCGAGCGGGCGGCAGCTGATGCTCGAAGCTCCCTTCCTCAGGCTTGTGAAAGGAGGCGGTCAGATTGAAGATCGTGCGACCCTGCTGCACGGCGGTGACACGCCGGGTGGTGAACGACCGCCCGTCCCGCACCCGTTCGACCTGGTACACGATGGGCACGCCCGGCCGTCCCGGGCGCAGGAAGTACGCGTGCAGCGAGTGCACAGGACGGTCGCCCTCCGTGGTGCGCCCGGCGGCGACCAGGGCCTGGCCCGCCACCTGGCCACCGAAGACGCGCTGCAAGGACTCCTGCGAGCTGCGGCCACGGAAGATGTTGACCTCGATCTGCTCCAGGTCGAGTAGATCGACGAGTCTCTCGACTGGGTTCGTCATGGATGGGATTCTCCTGTGCTCACAGCTGACCGACGTCGGTGACCCGGATGACCGCACGGCCCTCCGTGTCGGAGGCGGAGAGGTCGACCTCCGCGCTGATGCCCCAGTCGTGATCACCATTCGGGTCTGCGAAGGTCTGCCGGACGCGCCAAAGGCTGTGCTGCGGCTCCTCGGTGATCAGCAGCAGCTTGGGGCCGCGCGCGTCGGGACCCGTGCCGAGGTCCTCGTACTCGTCCCAGTACTTGTCCATCGCCTCACCCCAGGCGTCCGCGTCCCACCCGGACTCGGCGTCCATCTCGCCCAGCTCGTTGACGTGGTCGAGAGCGGCCAGCTCGACGCGGCGGAACATGGCGTTGCGGACCAGGACGCGGAAGGCGCGGGCGTTGGAGGTGACCGGCTTGACCTGGTCGGCCTTCTCCTGGGCCTCCTCGGCCGTCATCACTTCGGGGTTGGCGAGCTGCTCCCACTCGTCCAGGAGGCTGGAGTCGACCTGGCGCACCATCTCGCCCAGCCAGGCGATGAGGTCCTCCAGGTCCTCGGACTTGAGGTGGTCCGGGACGGTGTGGTCGAGGGTCTTGTAGGCACCGGCGAGGTAGCGCAGCACGATGCCCTCGGTGCGCGCGAGTTCGTAGTAGGAGACGAACTCCGTGAACGACATGGCACGTTCGTACATGTCACGGATGACGGACTTCGGGGAGAGCGGGTGATCGCCCACCCACGGGTGGCTCTTGCGGTAGGTGTTGTACGCGTGGAAGAGCAGCTCTTCCAACGGCTTGGGGTACGACACGTCCTGGAGGCGCTCCATGCGCTCCTCGTACTCGACGCCGTCCGCCTTCATCGCCGCCACTGCCTCGCCGCGCGCCTTGTTCTGCTGGGCCGCCAGGATCTGGCGCGGATCGTCCAGCGTGGACTCGACGACGGACACCATGTCCAGCGCGTACGAGGGGGATTCGGGGTCGAGCAGATCGAAGGAGGCGAGCGCGAAGGTGGACAGCGGCTGATTGAGCGCGAAGTCCTGCTGCAGGTCGACGGTGAGGCGCACGATGCGTCCGCTCGCGTCCGGCTCGTCGAGCTTCTCGACGATGCCGCCGTCGAGGAGCGAGCGGTAGATCGCGATCGCCCGCCGGATGTGCCGCAGTTGCTGCTTGCGCGGCTCGTGATTGTCCTCCAGCAGATGCCGCATCGCGTCGAACGCGTTGCCGGGCCGGGCGATCACGGAGAGCAGCATCGTGTGCGTCACCCGGAAACGCGACGTGAGAGGTTCCGGGTCGGAGGCGATGAGCTTCTCGAAGGTGTTGTCCGTCCAGCCGACGAAACCCTCGGGAGCCTTCTTGCGCACCACCTTGCGACGTTTCTTCGCGTCGTCGCCCGCTTTGGCGAGCGCCTTCTCGTTCTCGATGACGTGCTCGGGTGCCTGCGCCACCACAAAGCCCGCCGTGTCGAAGCCGGCGCGCCCGGCCCGGCCCGCGATCTGGTGGAACTCCCGCGCACGCAGTGTCCGCACCCGGGTGCCGTCGTACTTCGTCAGCGCCGTGAACAGCACGGTGCGGATGGGTACGTTGACGCCGACACCGAGGGTGTCCGTACCGCAGATGACCTTCAGCAGGCCGGCCTGGGCCAACTTCTCCACCAGGCGGCGGTACTTGGGCAGCATGCCCGCGTGGTGCACCCCGATGCCGTGCCGCACGTAACGGGACAGATTGCGGCCGAACTTGGTGGTGAAGCGGAAGTTGCCGATCAGCTCGGCGATCTGGTCCTTCTCCTCCCGCGTGCACATGTTGATGCTCATCAGCGCCTGCGCCCGCTCCACGGCCTGCGCCTGGGTGAAGTGCACGATATACACCGGAGCCTGCCTGGTGGCCAGGAGCTCGGTGAGCGTCTCCGTCAGCGGGGTCAGCACGTATTCGTAGGACAGGGGCACAGGACGGGTCGCCGAGCGGACCACCGCGGTCGGGCGGCCGGTGCGCCTGGTGAGATCCTTCTCGAACATCGCGACGTCGCCGAGCGTCGCCGACATCAGGATGAACTGCGCCTGCGGCAGTTCCAGGATCGGGATCTGCCAGGCCCAGCCGCGGTCGCCCTCCGCGTAGAAGTGGAACTCGTCCATCACGACCTGGCCGACGTCGGCCTGCTTGCCGTCGCGGAGCGCGATGGAGGCCAGTACTTCAGCCGTGCAGCAGATGACGGGCGCGTCGGCGTTCACGGAGGCGTCGCCGGTGAGCATGCCGACGTTCTCGGTGCCGAAGATCTTGCACAGCTCGAAGAACTTCTCGGAGACGAGCGCCTTGATCGGAGCCGTGTAGAAGGTGACCTCGTCGCGCGCGAGTGCCGCGAAGTGCGCAGCCGCGGCGATCATGCTCTTGCCCGAGCCGGTGGGCGTGGACACGATCACGTTTGCGCCCGAAACCACCTCGATCAACGCCTCCTCCTGGTGTGGATAGAGGGTGAGACCGCGTTCCCCGGCCCACGACTCGAAGGCTTCGTAGAGGGCGTCGGGGTCTGCGGTCTGCGGCAGCTGATCGATAAGGGTCACGCACCCATCTTGCCTGCCATCGCACTCGATGGGGGAATCGGATGCTCGCCCGAAGATCACGAACGCTACGCTGTGGCGCCGACGAAGCGTCAGCGTGCGCGGGCAACTGGACAGCGGGACAAGAGGAATAGGGCGGGGTACGGCGATGATGGGACCAGCACACTCACTGTCGGGGGCCGCGGCCTGGCTCGGCGTCGGCGCGGCGGCTGCGGCCGCCGGCCACACGATGCCCTGGCCGGTACTCCTGGTCGGCGCGCTGATCTGCGCGGGTGCGGCGCTCGCCCCCGATCTGGACCACAAGGCGGCCACCATCTCGCGGGCCTTCGGGCCCCTCTCACGGGGCCTGTGCGAGATCGTCGACAAGCTGTCGTACGCCGTCTACAAATCGACGCGCAAGCAGGGCGACCCGCGCCGCTCCGGAGGGCACCGCACACTGACGCACACCTGGCTGTGGGCTGTGCTGCTCGGTGCGGGCTGCTCGGCGGCCGCGATCACGGGCGGCCGCTGGGCTGTCCTGGCCATTCTCTTCGTACACATGGTGCTCGCTATCGAGGGTCTGCTGTGGCGAGCCGCCCGTGGCTCCAGCAGCGACGTCCTGGTCTGGCTGCTGGCCGCGACGAGCGCCTGGATTCTCGCCGGGGTGCTGGACAAGCCGGGCAACGGCGCAGACTGGCTGTTCACGGCGCCCGGTCAGGAGTACCTGTGGCTCGGGCTGCCGATTGTCCTGGGCGCGCTGGTGCACGACATCGGGGACGCGCTGACAGTGTCCGGCTGCCCGATCCTGTGGCCGATCCCGGTCGGCCGCAAGCGCTGGTATCCGATCGGCCCGCCCAAGGGCATGCGGTTCCGGGCAGGCAGCTGGGTCGAGCTCAAGGTGCTGATGCCGGTGTTCATGCTGCTCGGCGGAGTGGGCTGCGCGGCGGCGCTCAACTTCATCTGAGGGCCCGGCGCGGCAGCGCATCGACGGCCGGTGCGTGGTGCGGCGGCTTGGTCTCCCGCCGTGGCTTGAGGTCAGGCGCTGTCGTCGGAGGCCTTGTCGCCGGCTCCTTCGCCCTGGCTCCCGTACCGCCGCTCGAACTGGGCGATCCGCCCCTCCGAGTCCACCGTTCGTGCCTTACCCGTGTAGAAGGGGTGGCTCTCCGAGGAGATCTCCACGTCCACGACCGGGTAGGTCTCGCCGTCGTCCCAGTCGATGGTCTGCTCGCTGGTCGCGGTGGAGCGGGTGAGGAAGGCGTAGCCGGCGGCGCGGTCACGGAAGACGACCGGGCGGTAGTCGGGAAGCTGGGGCATGAATGCTCCTCGGGTGGGAGTGGCCGGGCGGGGTCGGCGGCGTCAGCCGGACAGGGAGTCCTCGTCGACGATGTGCATCGCGGCCTCCTCGGCCGACGCGGCGGCGCCATCGATGCCCACGTCGGTGGCGATCAGCCCGCTCTCCTCGTCCTCATGGGCTCCCTCGTTGGGTGCCACGAGCCGACCGGAGCGGGAGGCGCCCACTTCGTTGTCCAGGGGTTCGCCGTCGGTGCCCTCGCAGTCGCCGATGCCGTCTCCGTCGGAGGCCGCGATGTCGGGCAGCTCTTCCGCCAGGCGTTCGTCCAGGGTCTCTCCCCGGTGCCCCTCGGCCGCGGTCACGCCGGAGCGCTCCACCGCCCATGGGCGGTCGGGTGGCGACCAGCCTCGGTCCAGGGGGTCGTCGACACCATCGGCGACCAGGGTGTCCTCGCCGTCGAGCAGCCCCGAGTCGTCCTGCACTTCGGAGCCGTCGGGCTGATAGACGTCGTCTCCCCATCCGTCGGCGCTGTCCACGGGTACCTCCTGGTGGTGGGGCGGGCCGAGTCCCGCCGTGCTCCACGGCGGACGCGGGTACCGCTCGGCGCAGGCGGCGACCTCGCGAACCGGATGGCTGCCAGGTGCTCCCCGAGCCGGTGCCCATACCCAGCCTTCCACCCCCTTTCGGCACCGCGCAACGCCAGAGCACCCATGGGACGCGCCGACCACGTGGAGGGCGGTACCGGATCGGCGCCGAGTCCGGTGTGGGGTCATGCGCGGGGTTCAGTCCGCCAGGTCGGCGCTCGACCACACCTGACCGGCGTCGTTCACCAGCTCCACCCGGTCGATCGTGGCCGCCGCCCCGTAGGTGATCCAGGTGGCCCGTCCCGAGGAGGGGGTCCACCACTGGCCCGCGTCGTGGCGGGTGCCGTCCTTGAGGACCAGGCGGCAGTGGTAGTGGGTGTCGGGAGGACCGTCGGTGATCTGCATGACCACGACCCGATGGTTGTCCACGTAACTCGGCTCGACGGTTCCCACCGTGGATCCGCCGCGGCTGACGAGCAGGGCACCGTGATCACTCGCGGTGACCGACGACGGCGGGTTCTGGTCGGCGATCGTGGTGGCGACCGCGCCGAGACCCACGCCCATGGCCGCGGCCGCGGCGACCAGCAGGGGGATGCGATACGAGCGGCGCGGGGCGGGTCTGCGGACTTCGATGCGCTCGAGGACCTTGGCGTCGAAACCGGCCGGGGCGGCGACGGTCGGTGCCGCCGGCAGTACCGCATCGACGGCCCCCGAGATCTCGTCGTACACCGTCCGGCAGGCCGGGCAGGTGGTGAGGTGGACGAGGAGCGCCGACTGCTCGTCGGGAAGGGTGCCGAGGGCGAGGGCGATCAGTTCGTCCTCATCGGGGTGCTGGTCCGTCACGGCTGTCCTCCTTCAACGAGGCGCGCAGCCTTCGCAGGCCGGTGCGGATGCGGGTCTTGGCGGTGCCGAGAGGGATCTGCTCGTGCCGTCCCACCTCGGCCGCGGTGCAGCCGCCCAGGACGGCGAGGGCGACGGCGCGTGCCTGCTCGATGGGCAGGTCACGCAGGCGGGCGACGGCGCGGCTGCTTTCGATGGCGGTCAGTGCCTGTTGTTCGGGGCCCTCCTCCTGGAGTGTCACGTCGATCAGCCGCTCCAGTGTCTCCGCGAGGACGGGGGTGGCACGGCGGGCCCGGACCGCGTCGATGGCGGCGTTGCGGGTGATGGTCAGCAGCCAGGTCAGCACCGAGGCGCGCCGTGCGTCGTAGTTGCCCGCGGCACGCCAGGCGCGGACGAAGACCTCCTGGCTCACGTCCTCCGCGAGGGCCGCCTCGCGTGTCACCGAGAGCGCGAGACCGTACACCGCGTCCTGGAAGCGGCGGACGAACGCGACCGATGCCGCCTCGTCGCCCAGCGCGAAGCCGGCGACGAGTGAGGCGTCGTCGGTCCGGTCCGCGCGTGAGAACAGCTCCACATCTCATTGGTACGTCCGAAACGGCCGGAGGGATTGCGCAGAGCGGCAGACAGGGGCTCCGCAATCCGTTCGTCCTCCTCGTTCGTACAACCAACCCGGGCAGAGAAGGGACGGAAGATCATGAGCAGAAGCGGGATCGCAGTGGCCGCCTTCGCAAGCGCGGCCGTACTGGGACTGGCGGGGTGCGGGGGTGGCGGCGGCGGTGGCAGCGGAAATGGCACAGGCGGTGGTGGCGCGGCCGCGGGATCGGCGGCCAGGGACGCGTCCGTGGTCAAGATCGCCGACTCGTCGCTGGGGGACATCCTCGTCGACGGGAGCGGGCACACGCTGTATCTGTTCACCGACGACGGCAAGAACACCAACTCGATGAACTGCGACGCGAGTTGTTTGAAGCTGTGGCCGCCGGTGGAAGGCAAGCCGTCGGCCGGCTCCGGCGCCGACGCGAAACTGATCGGCACCACGAAGGGCGACAAGCCGCAGGCGACCTATGCCGGACATCCGCTGTACTACTACGCCAACGACAAGGCCGTCGGCGACACGAAGGGCCAGGGCATCGACAAGATCTGGTACGTCCTCGACCCCGGTGGCAAGGCGATCACCAAGTCGGCCGACACCGGCAGCGGCGGTGGTAGTGGCTACTGAGCGTGTCTGGGGGCCTGAGTGTGCCCCGGGGGCCGCCGTGTCGCGGCGGCCCCCGGAAGGTCACCCGTGCCAGGACCGCCACAGCGCCGCGTACGCGCCGTCGGCGGCGACCAGCTGGTCATGGCTGCCGAGCTCGCTGATGCGGCCGGCCTCGACGACGGCGATGACGTCGGCGTCATGGGCGGTGTGCAGCCGGTGGGCGATGGCGACGACGGTGCGGCCGTCCAGGACCCGGGCCAGCGAGCGTTCCAGGTGCCGGGCAGCGCGCGGGTCGAGCAGCGAGGTCGCCTCGTCCAGGACCAGCGTGTGCGGGTCGGCGAGCACCAGCCGGGCCAGCGCGATCTGCTGGGCCTGGGCCGGGGTGAGCGAGTGCCCGCCCGAGCCGACCTCGGTGTCCAGACCGTCGTCCAGCGCCCGCGCCCAGCCGTCCGCGTCGACGGCGCCCAGTGCCGCCCACAGCTCGGCGTCGACCGCACCGGTCCTCGCGAGCAGCAGGTTGTCGCGCAGCGAGCCCACGAAGACGTGATGCTCCTGGTTGACCAGGGCCACATGGGAGCGCACCTCCTCCGCGGGCATCCGGGACAGCTCGGCGCCGCCGAGGGTGATCCGGCCGTCGCGGGGCGCGTAGATCCCGGCGAGAAGACGGCCCAGCGTGGACTTGCCCGCGCCCGACGGGCCGACCAGGGCGAGCCGGGTGCCGGGCGAGACCCGCAGGGAGACCTCGCGCAGCACGTCGACGCCTTCCCGGTAGCCGAAGTGCACCTCGTCGGCGTGCACGTCGCGTCCGTCCGGGACGACCGCCGCGTCACCGGCGGCCGGCTCGATGTCGCGGACACCGACGAGCCGTGCCAGCGACACCTGGGCGACCTGCAGCTCGTCGTACCAGCGCAGGATGAGGCCCACCGGGTCGACGAGCATCTGCGCGATCAGTGCACCCGTCGTCAGCTGCCCGACGCCGATCCAGCCCTGCAGGACGAACACCCCACCGATCATCAGGACCGAGCAGAGGACGGTCACATGCGTGAGGTTGATGACGGGGAAGAGCACCGAACGCAGCCAGAGGGTGTACCGCTCCCAGGCGGTCCATTCCCGGACACGGCGATTCGACAGCTCGATGCGGCGTCCGCCCAGGCGGTGCGCCTCGACGGTACGCCCGGCGTCCACGGTCTCGGCGAGGACGGCGGCCACGGCGGCGTACCCCGCGGCCTCCGAGCGGTAGGCGGACGGCGCCCGCTTGAAGTACCAGCGGCAGCCGACCACCAGCAGGGGCACGGCGACCAGCACGGCGGGGGCGAGCGGCGGCGCCGTCACGGCGAGCCCGCCGAGCAGCAGCGCCGCCCACACCACGCCGATGGCCAGCTGCGGCACGGCCTCGCGCATCGCGTTGGCCAGCCGGTCGATGTCCGTGGTGATGCGCGAGAGCAGGTCACCCGTTCCGGCCCGCTCCAGAACGCCCGGCGGCAGCCCCACCGACCGTACGAGGAAGTCCTCGCGCAGGTCGGCCAGCATCCGTTCGCCGAGCATCGCGCCACGCAGCCGCACCTGCCGTACGAACACGGCCTGCACGACCAGCGCGATGGCGAACAGCGCGACGGTGCGCTCCAGATGGAGTGCGCGGGCGTCGTCGGAGACCCGCTCCACGATCGCGCCCAGCAGATAGGGCCCGGCCATGGAGGCCACGACGGCGACCGTGTTGACGGTGACGAGCAACAGGAAGGCTCTGCGGTGCCGTTGGAACAGTTCCGTCACGTAGGCGCGGACGGTCGCGGGGGCGCCGACGGGCAGGGTGTGCGCCGTCGTCGGGGCCGCCGGGTCGTACGCCGGTGGCGCCACGCCGATCATGCGGTCTCCTCGATTTCTTCCAGTGCGTCAAAGGTGGTCATGGCGCCGCCGCGCGCGGCCTCGTCGTCGGTCTCCCGGGTGACGACGGCCCGGTACCGGGGGTCGCTGTGGACCAGCTCGCGGTGCACGCCGACCGCCGCGACCTCGCCCTCGTGGACCAGCACGACCCGGTCCGCGTGGTCCAGCAGCAGCGGTGACGAGGTGAAGACCACCGTCGTCCGCCCGGAGCGCAGGGCGCGTACGCCGTCGGCCACCCGGGACTCGGTGTGTGAGTCGACGGCGGATGTCGGTTCGTCCAGGACGAGCACTTCCGGGTCCGTGATCAGCGACCGGGCCAGCGCGAGACGCTGGCGTTGGCCGCCCGAGAGGGACCGCCCGCGCTCGGTGATCCTGACGTCCATCGGGTCCTCGGCGTCCAGCGACCCCTGGGCGAGCGCGTCCAGGACGTCAGCGCACTGTGCGGCGGCCAGGGCGTCGGCGGCGCTCACCGCACCCGAGGAGGGCACGTCGAGCAGTTCGCGCAGCGAGCCCGACAGCAGCACGGGGTCCTTGTCCTGGACGAGGACGGCAGTACGGGCGGAGTCGAGCGGCAGCTCGTCCAGCGGGACCCCGCCGAGCAGTGACGAGGTGCCTTCCTCCGAAGGGTGGCCGCCCAGTCGCTCCGCGAGCAGGCCCGCCGCGTCCGGGTCCCCGCACACCACGGCGGTGAACCGTCCGGCGGGCGCCAGCAGTCCGGTCGCCGGGTCGTACAGATCGCCGGTGGGTACGACGGCCTCGCGCGTCCCGTCGGTGTCCGTCACCCGCTCCAGGGACAGCACGCGCGCGGCGCGCTTGGCTGACGGGCGGGAGAAGGAGTAGGACATGGCGATTTCTTCGAAATGCCGCAGGGGATACGCGAGAAGCATGACCGCGCTGTACACGGTGACCAGTTCGCCCACGGTGATCCGGCCGTCGCGGGCCAGCTGCACGCCGTGCCAGACGACGGCGATCATCAGCAGACCGGGCAGCAGCACCTGGATCGCCGCGATCAGCGCCCACATCCGAGCGCTGCGCACGGCAGCGTGCCGCACCTCCTGCGAGGCCCTGCGGTAGCGGTCGAGGAACAGTTCCTCGCCACCGATGCCGCGCAGCACCCGCAGGCCGGCGACGGTGTCCGAGGCCAGTTCGGTGGCGCGCCCGGCCTTCTCGCGCTGGATGTCGGCGCGCCGGGTGGCGGGCGGCAGCAGCGGCAGTACGGAGAGTGCCAGCACGGGGACGCCCACGGCGACGATCACGCCGAGCGCGGGCTGGTAGATCACCAGACCGACGCAGACGAGCACCACGGTGAGCGCGGCCGCCGCGAAGCGCGAAACGGCCTCCACGAACCAGCCGATCTTCTCGACGTCACCGGTGGAGACGGCGACGACCTCACCGGCGGCGACGCGTCGGGTGAGCGCGGAGCCCAGGTGGGCGGTCCTGCGGGCCAGCAGTTGCTGGACCCGCGCGGCGGCCGTGATCCAGTTGGTGACCGCGGTGCGGTGCAGCATGGTGTCGCCGAGCGCGATCCCGACGCCGCACAGCACCATCAGTCCGCCTGCCAGGGCGAGCCGGGTGCCCGAGCGGTCGACGACCGCCTGGACGGCGAGGCCCACGCCGAACGGCAGCGCGCAGACGGCGACGAAGTGCAGCATGCCCCAGGCGAGTGCCTTCATCTGCCCGCCGAGCTGGTTGCGGCCGAGCCACCACAGGAATCGGGGACCCGAGCGGGCGTCCGGTACGCCCGGGTCGGGATACGGAAGGTCTTGAATCTGCATGACGTCCCATTGGCTCGTGTCAGGGGTGATGGATCGGGGCGGGGGGAGTGGGGCCGGGAGAGCAGCGACCGGTCCACCGGCCGACCACGACAGTCGGCAACAAACCGTGAAAGGTTCGCGTCGCAGCGTGGCTGGAGGCAAACGATTTATGGCTCGACAGCGCGAGTTCGGCTCGAAGAGTGCGCATTTTGGTCCTGAACCATCCACATTTGGTGGGGAAGTCAGAAGACGGGCGCAATCATCCGGTACGCGGTGCGACCATGGACTCCATGCGGATGGGTGCGATCGGTGGTGCGGTGCGCGCGGGCTTCCTGGCGGCGGCCTGCGGTGTTCTTGTGGTGTCTGTCTCCGGCTGCGGCGGTTCGGGCGGTGAGAGGGGCGTCAAGGGGGACGGTGGATCCGGCGACAGGGTCGGCCGAGCTCCGGCGCGCACGGTCGGCTTGAAGCGCATCCCCGACGTCGGAGAGCGGTTGCGGGAGCTGATTCCGTCGCAATCCCGCCAGGTCGTCGCGGTCTACGGCGAAGGCCCGGACTCCGCGGCCTCCACGGTCGTGCTGTACAGCAAGTCCGGATCGACCTGGGACCTGACCCGCAGCTGGGAAGGCCACAACGGGAAGAAGGGCTGGACCGCCGACCACCACGAGGGTGACAAGCGCAGCCCCGTAGGTGTGTTCACGCTGACCGACGCGGGCGGCGCCCTGGCCGATCCCGGGGCCGAGCTGCCGTACACCCGATCCGACTCCTTCCAGGCCCCGCGCTACTGGGCGAAGTCGCACTGGCACGACTTCGACTACGTCATCGCGATCGACTACAACCGGGTCAAGGGCACCGCGCCGAACGACCCGACCCGACCCGAGGGCCAGACCAAGGGCGGCGGCATCTGGCTGCACATGGACCACGGCAGCGGTACGTCGGCGTGTGTGAGCCTGTCCAAGTCGGGCATGGAGTATCTGTTGCGCACGCTCGACCCGGATCAGCACCCTGTCGTGGTGATGGGGGACAAGGCGGCCCTTAAGGCGTAGTCGTCCCGGCCGAACGGTGACCACCACAAAATGGGGCCTTCGCGTGCCCGGATTCCCCGTGCCCGGATTCCCCGTGCCCGGATGAGGGCCGCGTCAGCGAGGACCCATTGCGGGATGGGGCAACTCCCCCGTAGAACACCGCACATGAGAAGACGGATCATCATGTCCATGCTCGCCGCGGTGACCCTGACGGTGAGCACCTTCCTCGGTGCGGGGTCCGCCACGGCCGCCCAACTCACAGACCCACCCGGCGAGTTCGGCACCGACTGGCACAACCCGCTGACTGCCGCCCCGCCCGTCGGCAGGCCCACCGGCAGGTCTTGTGAAGTGACGCTCGCCCAGGCGCAGTTCCGCGACTTCACGCCCTACAAGGGGACATACGCGCCGCCGGACGGTTGCGGTGACCGGTGGAGCAAGGTCGTGCTGCGGCTCGACGGCAAGGTCAAGGGGCGGCAGTTCGACCGGCTCGGCTACCTGCACGTCGGGGGTGTCGAGATCCTTCGTACGTCGACCCCGGAGCCCTCGCCCGACGGCATCGAGTGGTCCGTCGAGAAGGACGTGACACGCTACGGCGACACCTTCCGGCATCGCCGCGACGTCGAGATGCTCATCGGCAACGTCGTCGACGACACGTACACCGGAGTGATCGACGTCAAGGCGACGCTGACGTTCTACCCGGCCGCGAACAGCACCAGCGCGCCCGGGAAGCCCGGCAGGACCCCCGATCGCGTCCTCACCCTCCAAGGCGGCACACTCACCACCCCCCGCAACAGTGAGCGCATCGTCGCCGAGGTGTACGCGACCGGATCGGGCGGCGGCTGCGAGGAGTACTGGTACCTGACGGTGCCCGACACCGCGCCGTACTCCTGCAAGGCCGACCATGGTCCTTACCGTGAGGTGCAGATCAAGGTAGACGGCCAACTCGCCGGAATCGCCGAGCCGTTCCCGACCGTATGGACCGGCGGCTGGTCCAACCCCTTCCTCTGGTACGTGATTCCGGGCCCCCGCGCCTTCGACATCAAGCCCATCGAGTACGACCTGACCCCGTTCGCCGGGCTGCTCGACGACGGCCGCCCGCACCAGGTCGACGTCTCCGTCGTCGGCGTTCCCGAAGGGCAGACCGGCTGGAGCACCCCGGTCAATGTGCTGGTCTGGCAGGATGCCCATCGCGAGCACGTCACGGGCGCGCTCACCGAGGTCAAGGCCGGCGACCTCACCAACTCCTCGACGTACACGCCCGGTTCGCAGCAGCGCCTGGACACGGACGGCGCTCACCGGTTGACCGTCGCCGGATACGTGGACACCTCGCACGGCCGGGTGAGGACCACCGTGAGCCGCACGCTCGCGAACACGTCCGTGCACCGCTGGACCGACGGCGAGAACACCGATGGTCTCAAGGCCACCTGGACCGACGACGAGACCGTCACCGTCGACGGGCGCGGAGCGCCCCGGACGGCGCGCACCCACCGCACGTACACCATGGACGGCACCACAACTCTGGGTGCGGACGACCGACTTCGGACCGTCCTCACGCTCGGCGACCGGGCGGCGGTCGTCGAGACGAACGGCGGCCGGCGCACCGCGTGGTCCCGGCTCGACGACACCTACACAGGCGACGCGACGTATACGGCGAACGTACCGCGCGACCAGCGCCACGCGATCGCGACGACGAGCGAGCACTACCGGCTGTACGGCTCCGACGGCTGCTACGACCGGGGCCTGGTCACCGTGCAGGGAGTGCTCACCCAGGACCGTAGCGACTGCTGAAGTCCCGTGAAGCGGAACTCGTCGCCTGTTGAATGATTTACACGGGTGTCACACGGAGGTCTCCAGCGGAATCATCCCCTCCTCAATAGTGGGCGGCGCGGAAGGAACTTTCCGCATTCCAGAAGTCCCCCTGGAGGAGTGCCCGTGCCGCCGTCAATACCGTCCCTGCGACGCGTCGCACACATCTTGCGTACCTCGTTGTTCGTGCAGGTCGCCTGCGCGCTCGTGCTCGGAATCGTCGTCGGGAAGCTGTGGCCCGACGTGGCCACGGATCTCCAGCCGCTCGGCGACGGTTTCACACGACTCATCAAGACGATCATCTCGCCGCTCGTGTTCTGCGTGGTCGTCGTCGGCATCGCGAAAGCCGGTGATCTGAAGGCCTTCGGCCGGATCGGGCTCAAGGCCCTGATCTGGTTCGAGATCGCGTCCACAGTGGCCCTGATCATCGGTCTGATCGCCGCCAATGTCGTCCAGCCCGGCTCGGGGATGCATGTCGACCCGTCCACGCTCGACACCTCGGCGGTCGACGCGAAGACGGGCGGCGGCTCGCTGCCCTCCACGACCGAGTTCATCGTGAACGCGCTTCCCACCAGTTTCATCGGTGCCTTCGCCGAGAACTCGCTGCTCCAGGTGCTGATCCTGGCCTGTCTGGTCGGCGCCGCGCTGCTGCACCTCGGACACACCAAGGTGCCGCAGGTCCTGCCCGCCGTCGAGCAGGCCCAGGAGATCATCTTCGCGGTCGTCGGCTTCGTCATGCGACTCGCCCCGGTCGCCGTGTTCGGTGCGATGGCCGTGCTGATCGGCCAGTACGGACTCGGCGTGATCGAGACGTACGCCAAGCTGATCATCCTGTGCTACGCCGCTGCCGCGCTGTTCGTCGCGCTGCTCGCCGTCGCCCTGCGCATCGTCACCGGGCTGAGCCTCTGGAAGTTCCTGCGTTACATCCGTGAGGAGATGCTCCTCGCGCTCGGCACCGCCTCCACCGAGTCCGTCATGCCGCGTGTGATGCAGAAGCTGCGCAAGGCCGGTGCCCGCGACGACGCCGTCGGCCTGGTCCTGCCGACGGGGTACTCCTTCAACCTCGACGGCGCCTCGCTCTATCTGTCCATCGGCACGCTGTTCATCGCCCAGGCCGTGGGTGTGGACCTCAGCCTGAGCCAGCAGATCACCGTGATCCTGGTCCTGATGCTCACCAGCAAGGGCATGGCGGGCATCCCCGGTTCGGCCTTCCTCGCCCTGTCCGCCACCGCCTCCTCGCTGGGCGCCATCCCCGCAGGCGCCGTCGCCCTGCTGCTCGGCGTGGACCGCATCATGGACTCGATGCGCGTCGTCACCAACCTCCTCGGCAACTGCGTCGCCGTCTTCGCCGTCTCCCGCTGGGAAGGCGCGCTGGACATCGAACGCGCGAAGAAGGTGCTGAACGGCGAGACCGTGCCTGCTCCGGAAGGCGCGGTGCTCGACGCCGCGGACGAGACCGCGAAGACCACGGTCCCTGCCCAGTCGGTCAAGGAGCCCGCGTCCGAGGTCAGTTGACCGCTTCGTCGACCGGGTGATCCGGACGGGTCGCGCGCTCCAGCTCCAGCAGTACGGAGCCGTAGCCGCGGCCCGTCGCGTGGTCCATGCCCACCTCGCACATGCGGCTCGCGGAGAGGTGCGCGTCGAAGGTCCGGGAGGCCACGAACGCCGCCTCCTTGCGCGTGGCCGACTCGGTGAGCTCCTTGTGCAGCATGCCGCGGTCGCCCGCGAAGGCGCAGCATCCGGCGTCGTCCGGCACGACCACCTCGTCGGCGCAGGCCTCGGCGAGCGTGCGCAGCTGCGCCTCGTCGCCCAAGTGGCGCATGGAGCACGTGGGATGGAGCACCGCGGAGTCCACGGTGCGGTGCACGGTGAGGCGGGGGAGCAGCTCGTCGGCGGCCCACACCAGGGAGTCGACGATCGTCAGCTCCCGGTGCAGCTCCCGGTTGTCGGCGGTGAGATACGGCACGACCTCGTGCGCGAGGCCGAGCGTGCAGGAGGAGGCGTCCACGACGAGCGGCAGTGTGCCGCCCGCCGTCCAGCCCCAGGCGGCCTCGACGATGCGATTGGCCATGACCGCGTTGCCCGCGTCGTACCCCTTGGAGTGCCAGATGGTCGCGCAGCACGTGCCCGTCACATCGTTCGGAATCCAAACCGGCCTTCCCGCGCGCGTGGCGAGTGCGACAACGGCGCGGGGGAGCGACACATCACCCGGGCCGGCGAAGATCCGGTTGACGCAGGCCGGGTAGTACACGGCGGCAGCGCCCACGCGCGCGGTGCGCGGCAGCGTGCGCGGCGCCGCTCCGGGGATGCCGCTCAGCCACTCGGGTACGAGGTCCGGCCGGACCACCTTGCGCGCCGCGCGCGTCAGGGCCGTCACCCACCGGTCGTCGAGGCGGCTGGCCACGGCCACGGCGAGCCGGGCCGACGCCTCGACACTCCGGAAGCGGCGCGCGGCCAGCGCCGCCGCCCTCTCCTCCCGCGGTGAATGCCGAGCGTGCCGGAAGTCCTTCATCAGCGCGCCCGTGTCGATGCCCACAGGGCACGCGAGGCGGCACGTCGAGTCGCCCGCGCAGGTGTCCACCGCGTCGTACCCATACGCGTCCAACAGGCCCTGCTCCACCGGGGATCCGTCCGGCTGGCGCATCATCTCCCGTCGCAGCACGATCCGTTGGCGAGGTGTGGTCGTCAGGTCCTGGCTGGGGCAGGTCGGTTCACAGAAGCCGCACTCGATGCACGGGTCGGCGATCGGCTCGACGCGGGGGATCGTCTTCAGGCCACGCAGATGTGCCTGCGGGTCGCGGTCGAGCACGATCCGCGGCGCGAGCACCCCGTCGGGGTCGATCAGCTGCTTGGTACGCCACATCAACTCCGTTGCCCGGGAACCCCATTCGAGCTCCAGAAACGGCGCGATGTTCCGCCCGGTGGCGTGCTCCGCCTTCAGCGAGCCGTCGAATCGCTCGACGGTGAGACGGCAGAAGTCGTCCATGAAGGCCGCGTAGCGACCGACATCGGCCGGCTTCGCCGCGTCGAAGGCGAGCAGGAAGTGCAGGTTGCCGTGCGCGGCATGCCCGGCGACCGCCGCGTCGAAGCCGTGTCGTGTCTGCAGACCGAGCAGCGCCTCGCAGGCCTCGGCGAGCCGCGCGGGCGGCGCCGCGAAGTCCTCGGTGATCAGCGTGGTCCCGGCGGGACGCGCACCGCCGACCGCCGCGACGAAGGCCTTGCGCGCCTTCCAGTAGCCCGCGATCGTCCTCTGGTCCCGGGTGAACGTGTTGGTCACCGAGGCGGCGGGCGTGAGGAGTTCGAGTCCTTCGAGCACACGGTCGGCCGCCTCCTCGTACGCCTCCTGCCGTGTCGCGTCGGCGGCGCGGAACTCGACCAGGAGCGCCGCCGTCGACCCTGGCAGCCCGGCCCAGTCCGCGGGTACGCCCGCCACGCTGACGGAGGCGCGCAGTGTGTTGCCGTCCATCAACTCCACGGCATGTGCGCCCGCCGCGTTGAAGAGCGGCACGGCGGCCGCGGCCGCGGGCAGGGACGGGAAGAAGAGCAGTCCCGCGGTGACGCACCGGTCCAGCGGCAGCGTGTCGAAGACGACCTCGGCGATGAAGCCGAAGGTGCCTTCGGAGCCGACCATCAGGCCGCGCAGGATCTCCACGGGCGTCGAGCCGTCCAGGAACGCGTCCAGGCGGTAGCCGTTGGTGTTCTTGATCGCGTACTTGGCGCGGATCCGGGCGACCAGCTCCGCGTCCGCCTCGATCTCCGCCTTGAGCCCCAGCAGCCCGGCGCACAGGGCGGGTTCGGCGTCCGCGAGCCGCTCGTCCGCGTTCGTCTCCGCCGTGTCGACGACTGTGCCGGTGGGCAGCACGAAGGTGAGCGAGGCGAGGGTGCGGTAGGAGTTGCGGGTGGTGCCCGCTGTCATGCCGGAGGCGTTGTTGGCGACCACCCCGCCGACCGTGCAGGCGATCGCGCTGGCCGGGTCGGGGCCGAGCACGCGCCCGTGACGGGCGAGTGCGGCGTTGGCGCGCGCGACGGTCGTGCCGGGCCCGATGCGTGCCCGCTCGCCGGCGTCGAGGACCTCGACCCCGGTCCAGTGCCGACGGACGTCGACGAGAATGTCCTCACCCTGCGCCTGGCCGTTGAGCGAGGTTCCGGCGGCGCGGAAGACGACCTCGCGGCCCTTGCCGTGCGCGTACGACAGGATGGCCGACACGTCGTCGAGGTCCTCGGGAACCACCACGACCTGCGGGACGAACCGGTAGGGGCTGGCGTCGGAGGCGTACCGGACGAGGTCCGAGATCTTGGTGAGCACCTTGTCGGCGCCGAGCAGCGCGGTCAGTTCGCTCCGCAGCGGCTCGGGGGTGCCCCCGGCGCGGTCCTCGGGCACCCGGTCGGGCGCGGGCCGGTCGGGGCGGGTGGCAGGGCGCAGCGCGTCCGGGTCCGGCTCCAGCAGGGGCATTGCGCACTCCTCACGCCAGGTGACTCAGCAGCGGCGCTCCACTTCGGGTGTGCCGTCGATCAGGGTGTCCAGCAAACCGCCGAGCACTTCGCGCTGCTCGTCCGTCAACGGTGCCAGGATCTCCTCCGCCGCGGACCGGCGCGCGCCGCGCAGCTCCCGCAGCGCCTTGCGGCCCTCGTCCGTGACCTCGATCCGGATGACCCGGCGGTTGGTGGGATCGGGGACGCGGCGGACCTTGCCGCTCGCCTCCAGACCGTCGACCAGGGTGGTCACCGCGCGGGGCACCACCTCCAGGCGCTCGGCGAGATCCGCCATGCGGGGTGGCGAGCCGTAGTGCGCGAGGGTGCGCAGCAGCCGGGACTGGGCAGGGGTGATGCCGAGTTCGCGGTGTTCCAGATGGCGCTTCTGGATGCGGTGCACGCGGCGGGTCAGCCGCAGCAACTGCTCGGCCAGCAGACCGTCGGCGTCGGGGGTGGTCATACCGGGAACAATATCAGGACCTTATTCATTGTGAGTATAGGTAACAATGAGCTAAGCTCCGTCAGTCCTCTTCATCTCACCTCCGTAGGAGCCCATTGCACCCCGACCAACCCACCTGGACCCCGTCACCTGCCGACACCGAACAGCCGCGGCAGGTGCGCCGCATCCTGAAGCTCTTCCGTCCCTATCGCGGACGGCTCACGATCGTCGGTCTGCTCGTCGGCGCCGCCTCCCTCGTCTCCGTCGCGACGCCGTTCCTCCTCAAGGAGATCCTGGACGTCGCGATCCCCGAGGGCCGCACCGGGCTGCTGAGCCTGCTCGCGCTCGGCATGATCCTCAGTGCCGTCCTCACCAGCGTCTTCGGCGTGCTGCAGACCCTGATCTCCACCACCGTGGGCCAGCGCGTCATGCACGACCTGCGGACTGCCGTCTACGGCCGGCTGCAGCGCATGTCGCTCGCCTTTTTCACGCGGACCCGCACCGGCGAGGTGCAGTCCCGCATAGCCAACGACATCGGCGGCATGCAGGCGACCGTCACCTCCACCGCCACCTCGCTGGTCTCCAACCTCACCAGCGTGGTCGCGACGATCGTCGCGATGATCGCCCTCGACTGGCGCCTCACCGCCGTCTCGCTGCTCCTGCTGCCGGTCTTCGTGTGGATCAGCCGCCGCGTCGGCAACGAACGCAAGAAGATCACCACCCAGCGCCAGAAGCAGATGGCCGCCATGGCCGCCACGGTCACCGAGTCGCTCTCCGTCAGCGGCATCCTGCTCGGCCGCACCATGGGTCGCGCCGACTCGCTCACCCGCTCCTTCTCGGAGGAGTCCGAGCGCCTGGTGGACCTCGAGGTGCGGTCGAACATGGCGGGGCGCTGGCGCATGTCCGTCATCGGCGTCGTCATGGCCGCCATGCCCGCCGTCATCTACTGGACCGCGGGTCTGGCCCTTCAGGTCGGCGGACCGGACATCTCGCTCGGCACGCTCGTCGCGTTCGTCTCGCTCCAGCAGGGCCTGTTCCGGCCCACCGTCGGCCTGCTCTCCACCGGTGTCCAGATCCAGACCTCGCTCGCGCTCTTCCAGCGCATTTTCGAGTACCTGGACCTCCCCATCGACATCACCGAGCCCGAGCACCCGGTCCACCTCGACCAGGTCAAGGGCGAGATCCGCTTCGAGGACGTCGAGTTCCACTACGACGACAAGAGCGGATCCATCCTGGAGGGCATCGACATCGCCGTGCCCGCCGGCGGCAGCCTCGCCGTGGTCGGCCCCACCGGCTCCGGCAAGTCCACCCTCAGCTATCTCGTGCCACGGCTGTACGACGTCACGGGCGGCCGCGTCACGCTCGACGGGGTGGACGTGCGCGACCTCGACTTCGACACGCTCGCGCGGGCGGTCGGCGTCGTCTCGCAGGAGACGTACCTCTTCCACGCCTCGGTCGCGGAGAACCTGCGCTTCGCCAAACCGGACGCCACCGACGAGGAACTGCGCGCGGCGGCCCGGGCGGCCCAGATCCACGACCACATCGCGTCCCTGCCCGACGGGTACGACACGGTCGTCGGCGAGCGCGGCCACCGGTTCTCCGGCGGCGAGAAGCAGCGCCTGGCCATCGCGCGCACCATCCTGCGCGACCCGCCCGTGCTCATCCTCGACGAGGCGACCAGCGCCCTGGACACCCGCACCGAGCATGCCGTGCAGGAGGCCATCGACGCGCTGTCCGCCAACCGCACCACCCTCACGATCGCGCATCGGCTGTCCACCATTCGGGGCGCCGACCAGATCGTGGTCCTCGACTCCGGGCGCGCGGTCGAACGCGGCACGCACGAGGAGCTGTTGGAGCAGGAGGGGCGGTATGCGGCCCTGGTCCACCGGGACGCCCAACTGGAGCCAACAAGATGACGATATGCCGGGTTTGTAAGCATTAGCGGGTTACCGTGCCCGCATGCAGATGAACACTCCGCCACGGAGCACGATTCGACTGACGCGCCGGGGCCGGATCGCCCTCATCGCGACCGGAGCCGTCGTGGCGGCCACCGCCGTGGCGGTGCCGCTGTTGAACGTGGAGAGCGGGGACGCGAAGCCCACGTCCCTCGTGATCCCGGAGGGCTGGCGTTCCGGTCAGGTGTACGACGCCGTCGACAAGGCGCTCACCAGGCCCCCGGGCACCACCAAGAAGGCCCTCGGCAAGGCCCACCTGAAGCTTCCGAACGACGCGGAGGGCAATCCGGAGGGCTATCTCTTCCCGGCGACGTATCCGCTCGGTGAGAAGGCGACTCCCGAGTCCCTGCTGTCGTTCATGGTCGACACCGCGAACAAGAAGTTCAACGGGGCGCCGATCGCCGCCGGAGCGCAGCGCAACGCGATGAACGTCTACCAGGCGGTCACCGTCGCGAGCATCGTGCAGGCGGAGGCCGCCACCAAGCAGGACATGGGCAAGGTCGCCCGGGTCATCTTCAACCGTCTGGGACGCGGGATGCCGCTGCAGATGGACTCCACCATCAACTACGCGCTGAACCGTTCGACCCTGAAGACCACCCAGAACGACACCCGGCTCGACAGCCCGTACAACTCGTACCAGCGCATGGGCCTGCCGCCCACGCCGATCGCCAACCCCGGCGAGGAGGCGATGCGTGCCGCGATCAACCCGACCCCGGGGGACTGGCTCTACTTCGTGACCGTCAAGCCGGGCGACACGCGCTTCACGGCGAGCTACGAGGAGCAGCAGAAGAACGTCGCCGAGTTCAACGCGCGCCGCAAGAGCGCTTCACCCGCGAAGTGACCTGGCGGGACGTCAGGCGGCGACCGGCTCCCCGGCCAGCAGTCGTCTGATGTCCCGTACGGCCGCACGTCCGGCACGGTTCGCGCCGATCGTGCTGGCCGACGGCCCGTATCCGACCAGATGGACGCGAGGATCGGCGACCGCCCGGGTCCCGTCCACGCGGATGCCGCCGCCCGGCTCGCGCATCCGCAACGGCGCCAGATGGTCGATCGCGGCGCGGAAGCCGGTCGCCCACAGGATGACGTCGGCGTCCACGTGCCGCCCGTCGTCCCACGCGACACCGTCAGGGGTGATCCGGTCGAACATCGGCTGCCGGTCCAGGACGCCGTCCGCGATCGCCTGCCGGACGGCGTCGTTCAGCGGGAGCCCGGTCACCGACACGACGCTCTTCGGCGGCAGTCCCTGGCGGACTCGCTCCTCGACGAGCGCGACGGCCGCCCGGCCGACGTCCTCGCTGAAAGGGCCCTCGCGGAAGACGGGCGGACGGCGTGTCACCCAGGTGGTCGCAGCCGCGTACGGGGCGATCTCCATCAGGTGCTGGGTGCCGGACGCGCCACCGCCCACGACGACCACGCGCAGACCGGCGAACTCCTCGGGACCGGGGTACTGCGCCGTGTGCAACTGCCGTCCCCGAAAGGTCTCCTGCCCCGGATAGCGCGGCCAGAACGGCCGGTCCCAGGTGCCCGTCGCGTTGATCAGGGCCCGCGTGGACCAGTCGCCCTCGGACGTCTCGACGAGCAGGCGGCCGCCCTCGCCCTCCCGCACGGCCCGCACGTCGACCGGCCGCCGCACCTGCAGGTCGAAGCGGTGCTCGTACGTGTCGAAGTACTCGGCGATGACCTCGGAGGACGGGCGCGCCGGGTCGGCGTCCGTCAGCTCCATGCCCGGCAGGGCGTGCATGCCATGCACCTTGCGGTACGTCAGTGACGGCCAGCGGAACTGCCACGCGCCGCCGGCCTGCGGCGCGCGGTCCAGCACGACGAAGTCACGCTCCGGCTCGAAGCCGGTGCGCCGCAGGTGATAGGCGCTGGACAGCCCGGCCTGACCCGCGCCCACCACGACGACATCGACGTCCCGCGCCTGCGCCCCAGTTTCGTTCACGCTTCTACCAACCTGGCCGGGGTCCGGGATCTTCCCGCGTCAGCGACCGATCGCCGACAGGTCGACGTGACCGCGTGCGGTGAGTTTCTCGCAGACTGGAACTCCCATCTCGCAAGGCGGGCGGGTGGCCCGTTGCGGAACTGGTGCATGGGTGAGGATGGAGACATGTCGGATGCCTTCACCACCCGTGTCCTGGACGTCGCCACGGGCTCGACGGAGCGAGTCGTCGATCTCACCCGTGACTGCGAGGCCTTCCTCGGTGAGACCGCGGCCGGCCGCGACGGTCTCCTGAACATCTACGTGCCCCACGCAACCGCCGGCATCGCCATCATCGAAACCGGCTCCGGCAGCGACGACGACCTCCTCGCCGCCCTCCACGCCCTGCTCCCCGCCGACGACCGCTGGCAACACCGCCACGGCAGTCCCGGCCACGGACGCGACCACGTCCTGCCGGCCATCGTCCCGCCCCACGCGACGCTCCCGGTGCTCGGCGGAAGGCTGGGGCTGGGGACGTGGCAGTCGGTGTGCCTCGTGGATACGAATCGGGACAATCCGAGTCGCAAGGTGCGGCTGAGCTTCCTGGGGTGAGCGAGACCGTGCCGCGCCTGTCGCGGTGGCGACCGTGACGGCCGTGGCGGTCTGTCAGGTGCGGATCGGTGTCGGTTCCGGCTCGGAGCGGGACGCCGCCGCCTGGCGGGGGAGCAGCAGCGGGGTCGCCAGCAGGAACACGCCGGCCAGACCGATGGCCGTACGCAGGCCGAGCAGGCCGCCCAGCACACCCCACAGGGCCGTCAGCAGCGCGGTCGAGGCCTTGGTCGTCACCGCCCAGGCCGACAGCGTGCGGGCGACCCGGTCGGCCGGGGTGCGCTGGAGGCGACAGGTGGCGGAGACGGGGTTGAAGACCCCGCAGCAGAAGATGAGCCCGAGCTCGACGCCCATCACCAGCAGCAGCCCGCCGGTGCCCGGTCCCAGGAAGGCCAGCCCGACGGGCCAGACCGCGCGCAGCGTACCGACCGTGACGAGGACCCGGTGCTGCCCGAACCGGCTGACGAGCGGTCGGGCCAACCGTGAGCCGAGGAGCCCGCCGATCGAGGGCGCGGCGAAGGCGAGGCCGTACTGCCACGGTGTGAACCCGAGCCGGCCGAGCATCAGGACGGCCAGCAGTGGCTGGGCGGCCATCACCAGGCCGTTGAAGAGGGCGGTGTTGAGGAACAGGGGACGCAGCGTCGCGTCGGCGAGGATGTACCGCCAGCCGTCGAGCAGATCCCCGGCCCGCATGCGCGCGGCCTCCCGGTGCTCCGGTCGCGGCTCGTGTCCGCCCATCGCGCGGATGCCCAGGGCCGAGAGCAGGTAGCTGACCGCGTCGGCCACCACTGTCGCCACCGGCCCGAGGAGCCCGATCGCCGCGCCCCCCAGCGGCGGTCCGATGATCGTGGTCGTCCAGGCCGTTGACTCGAACCGGGCGTTGGCGACGAGCAGGTCCTCGGCCGGCAACAGCGTCTTCAGGTATGCGCCGGAGGCGGCGCGGAAGGTGATGTCGGCTGCCGCGACGACGATCGAGACGAGCAGGAGCTGAAGGAAGGTGAGCACGCCGAGCGCGAACGCGGCGGGGACCGTCAGCAGCGCCGCGAAGCGCACCAGGTCCATCGCGATCAGCACCGGCCGCTTGCGGCGGAACTCCACCCACGGGCCGAGCGGCACCGCCACGGCCGCGCCGACCGCGGCCCCCACGGAGGCGAGCGCGGCGACCTCGGCCGGCCCGGCGTGCAGCACCTGGATGGCGATCAGCGGAAAGGCGCCGAAGGCGAGCCACGTGCCGAGTGCGCTGGTCCCGTACGCTCCCCAGAGCCACCCGAACCGCCGCCCCAGCCGGTGGCCGCGCAGAAGCCCCGGCCGATGTCCGAGCAGACGTCCCAGCCGGTGCCCGCTCCTCATGCCTGCCGCCCCTCGCCACTCGCCTGCACAACCGATCCGCGATCGGAAGTATCAAAGCGAGCACCGCACCCGGGGATCAAACAACCGCAGGGCCATCTGGCCACAACCAACAGTTGTACCCCTAGGGTGTCGACATGGATCTCGACACCGTCCGGACCTTCGTCGCCGCCGCCGACGCGGGGCAGTTCCAGGAGGCCGCCACCGAGCTGGCGGTCACCCAGCAGGCCGTCTCCAAACGCATCGCCGCACTGGAGCGCGACCTCGGTGTGCGACTGTTCACCCGCACACCACGCGGTGCCGAACTCACCATCGACGGGCAGGCGTTCCTGCCCCACGCGCGCGAGCTGCTGCGCATCGCCGAGCGCGCGGTCGCGTCCGTGCGCACCGGCCACCGGCCGCTGCGCGTCGACGTGATCGCCTCGCGCGGCGCCGCGTCGGGCCTGATGCGGGCCTTCCACGGCACGCACCCCGAGATCGAGCTCGACGTGGTGTGGCTGTTCGACATCGAAAGGGCCGTCGCGGCCATCCGGTCCGGTGCGATCGACGCGTCCTTCCGCGCCGTCGGCGTACCCGGTCGGCCCCTTCCCGAGGGCATCGAGTCGGTCCGGGTGCTCGACGAGCCGCTCGAACTGCTCACCGGCCCCGACCACGCGCTGGCGGGCGCCCGTTCGGTGACCCTCGCTCAGCTCGCCGGCCAACGGATCTGGATGCCCGGCATCGTCCCCGGCACCGAATGGGCCGCCTACTACGACGACCTCGTCGCCGAGTTCGGCCTCACCATCGAGGCGACCGGCCCCAACTTCGGCTCCGACGCGCTCCTCGACACCATCGCCGACACCCCGGCCCTGGCCACCTTCATGGGCGGCCGGACCCGCCTCGTATGGCCCGACGGCCACGGCCTGCGCCGCATCCCGGTGACCGACCCGACACCCGTCTACCCGCACTCGCTCCTCTGGCACCGCGACAATCCCCACCCGGCGCTGGCCACCCTCCGCGCCCACCTCGCCGCCACGACGCCCGGCCACGACGCCGCGGGCACCTGGACGCCGGGGTGGGTGATTCCGCGCTGAAGACCGCCGCGTCCGCGATCACCGTGGCCTGCCGGCACCCTCCTCGCACACCTGCCCGAAATCCCCAACTCGAGGGCCACACCGCTGCGATGGGCGTCCCGTTTGATGGCCGGCTCCCGGATCCGAAGGTCTATCGTGGACGGCATGTCCGCCCCCGAACTGATCCGCATCGTCTCCCGTGACTCGCCCATGGCGCTCGTCCAAGTGGAGCGTGTACGCACCGAACTGGCCGCGCTCCACCCCGGAATCCGCACCGAGGTCGTGCCGGTGAAGACGACCGGTGACAAGTGGATGGGCGACCTCGCCCAGGTGGAGGGGAAGGGCGCGTTCACCAAGGAGGTCGACCAGGCACTCCTCGCCGGTGAGGCCGACCTGGCGGTGCACTGCGTCAAGGACGTGCCCGCCGACCGGCCGCTCCCCGTCGGCACCGTCTTCGCCGCCTTCCTCAAGCGCGACGACATCCGCGACGCCCTCATCCACCCCGGCGGCCTCACCCTTGAGCAGCTTCCGCCCGGCACGAGGATCGGCACCTCGTCCGTGCGGCGCGTCGCCCAGCTCGCCGCCGCTCACCCGCACCTGCGGTGCGTGCCGATGCGCGGCAACGCCAACCGCCGCCTGGACAAGCTCGCCGCGGGCGACGCCGACGCGCTGCTGCTGGCCGTCGCCGGCCTGCAACGCATCGACCGCACCGACGTGATCACCGAGATCCTGTCGCCGGACACCATGGTCCCGCCGATCGGCGCCGGGATCCTCGCGCTCCAGTGCCGCGGCGGCGACACCGCCCTGATCGACACCGTCAGCACTCTCGGCGACCCCGACGCCCACCGCGAAGCCACCGCGGAACGCATGTTCCTCCATGTCCTCCAGGGCCACTGCAACTCCCCGATCGCCGGCTACGCCAAAGCCGAACGAAACGGCGACCTGTCTCTGCGCGCCTGCGTGTTCACCCCCGACGGCAAGACCGTCCTCAACGCCCACGAGTGGGCCGGCCCCCTCGACCCGACCACCCTCGGCACATCGGTCGCCGTCGCCCTGCTGCGCCAGGGCGCACGCGATCTGATCGACTCCATCACGCACTGAGCGGAAGCCTGCGCACGGATCTTCCCCTGAACCGAGGCCGCGCCCTGCGACGACGGCGTCGACGAGCCGGAGAACCCGCGCCGCTCCTGAGGCGGACCGCCTGAACTCTCCTGTGACTGGCGCCACACAAGCCCGCCGGAACTCGGTCCGTCCCCGCTCCGACTACTCCTTCGGTACGGCGCGACTCCGAACGACGTCGTACGACGTGACCTGGAGACGCGGTTGATGGACGAGTCCCGGCAATCCTCCTCAGGCGGCGTGGGCGCAGTACTGCGGAAAGCGGCACCCCCGCCCGCGCTCTGCGGTTTCCTCCTGCTGCTGGCCTTGATCTTCACGGTGTCCTACGCCGTGGGCGTCGGCGCAGGCCCTGTCGCACCCGGAATGCACGGCACCAGCACCAGCGGCGACGGTTCCGGAGGCCCGGACGACACGGGAGACATGGACGACATGCACGGGGGACACGGCTGATGGGCGCCCAACGCCTGACCGTCCCGCCACGGGAACGGCTCGCGTGAGTCATCCGGCGGGCATCGGCCCGGACGAACTCGTGGCCACCGTCGACAAGGCCGGATACACCGCCGCCCTGCCCGAACCGCCGAGGAAGGAGGAGTCCGCCACCCACGAAGGCGACGAGTCCGAAGGCACCCGGCAGGAACGCCACCGCCTGGTTGTCACCGCCCTGCTCGCCCTCCCTGTGCTCGTTCTGTCGATGGCCCCCGAACTGCAGTTCCGGAACTGGCAGTGGCTGTGCTTCGCGCTCGCCGCACCCGTCGCCGTGTGGGGTGCCTGGCCCTTTCACACGCGGGCGGTCCGGGGGCTACGGCACTCGGCGGCCACCATGGACACCTTGGTGTCACTGGGCGTGGTGGCGTCCTTCGCATGGTCGTCGTACGCGCTGTTCCTCGGCGGTGCCGGCGACCCCCCGTTCACCCTCGTGCCCACCGCCTCCGACGGCGTCGCGCACATCTACCTCGAAGCGGCCGTCGGCGTACCGCTGTTCGTGCTCGCCGGGCGGTTCCTGGAGGCGCGGGCGCGGCACGGAACCGGTGAGGCGCTGCGCTCGCCGGCCCGGCTCGCGGCCAAGGGGGTGTCCGTACGGGAGGGCGGCGGCCTCGAACGGCTCATCTCCATCGAGGAGTTGAGGGCCGGGCAGGTGTTCGTCGTGCGGCCGGCGAGCGGGTGGCCACCGACGGGCAGGTGACGGAGGGCAGTTCGGCCGTGGACCTCTCGCTGGTCACCGGTGAGAGCGAGCCGGTGGAGGTCGGGCCCGGTTCGGCCGTGGTCGGTGGGGCCGTCAACGCCGGCGGACTGCTGCTCGTACGGGCCACGGCGGTCGGCGCGGACACCCAGCTCGCCCGGATCGCCCGGCTGGTGACCGAGGCGCAGGCGGGCAAGGCGCGGGCGCAGCGGCTGGCCGACTCGGCCGCCGGTGTCTTCGTACCGGTCGTGCCGGCGCTGGCCGTCACCGCGCTCGGGTTCTGGCTGGGCGCGGGAGCCGATCCGCAGGCGGCGATCACCGCGTGTGTCGCGGTGCTCGTCGTGGCCGGTCCGTGCGCGCTCGGGCTCGCGACGCCGACCGCGCTGCTGGCCGCCACCGGCCGGGGCGCCCAGCTCGGCGTCCTCGTCACCGGGCCGCAGGCGCTGGAGGGCCTTCAGCATCTCGACGCCGTCGTCCTCGACAAGACCGGCACCCTGACCACCGGCCACATGACCGTCGCCAAGGTCACCGCCCTGCCGGAAGGGCTGGGGAGCGATGCGGTGCTGCGGTTGGCCGGGGCCGTGGAACAGGGCTCGGAACATCCGCTCGGCCGGGCCGTCTGCGCCCACGCACGGCGGGGGTCGGGCGAGCGGCGGCTGCCGGAGGTGAGCGAGTTCAGCGCGCTGCCGGGCCGTGGTGTGCGGGGGCGCGTCGAGGGACGGATCGTCGAAGTCCTGTCGCCCGACGACGACTTGCCCGGCGTGCTCGCGGAGGCTCTGGCGGGGGCCGAGTCCGCCGCCCGTACGCCCGTGATGGTCCGGGTGGACGGCACGGTCGAAGCACTGATCGAGATCGGGGACGTCGTACGGCCCGGCAGCTACCGCGCGGTGGACCGGCTGCGGCGGCTCGGCGTACGGCCCGTGCTGGCCACCGGCGACCGGGAGGCACCGGCCCGTGCCGTCGCCGAGGCGCTCGGCATCGAGGAGGTGCACGCCCGCTGCACACCCGAGGGCAAGGCCGAGCTCGTACGGGAGTTGAAGGAGCAGGGCTACCGGGTCGCGGTCGTCGGCGACGGTGTGAACGACGCCGCCGCGCCGGCGGGTGCCGACCTCGGAATCGCCATGGGCAGCGGCACGGACGTGGCCATCGGCGCCGCCGACGTGACCCTCGTGCGAGGTGACATCGAGACCCTCGCGGACGCGGTTGTGCCGGCCCGGCGCACCCTGGGCACGATCCGCGCGAACCTCGTCTGGGCCTTCGGCTACAACGTCGTCACCGTCCCGCTCGCCATGGTCGGCCTGCTCAACCCGATGCTGGCCGCGGCGGCCATGTCGGCCGGCTCGGTGCTGGTCGTCGCCAACAGCCTGCGGCTGCGCGCCTGGCAGCCCTCGCCCTCGACCTCACCCGCCTCCCGGAGAACTGCCCGATGACCGAACAGCGCCCGTGGCGCCCGACCCGCCGCCGGCTCACCGACACCCTTCCGGCCTTGCTCGCACCCCTCGCCGTGTGCGGTCTCGCGCTCGGCGGACTGAGCACATGGACCGCCTACGGCAACGCCGGCAGTCCGGCCCGGATCGAGGTCACCGGCGGCAAGGTGTTCGCGCCCTCGGGCGCCACCCCGGTCACGGCGGCCTTCTTCCGGATCACCAACAGTGGGGGCGCGGCGGACCGCCTGCTGAAAGTGACCTCCGCCGAGGCCGGCACCGGCGAGCCCACCCTGAGCCGTCATGCCATGACCAGCTCCTACAGGGCCTCCGACCAGACGGTGGACTCCGTCGCAGTCCCGGCCGGCGAGGGCCTCACCATGTCGCCGGACGGCCTCGACGTGATAGTGCCGGCGAAGAAGGGCTGGCAGCCCGGTGACCTCGTCTCGTTCACACTGCACTTCGAGCGCAGCGGAGCTGTGAAGACCCTGGCGGTGGTGGTTCATCCGGGCAGGACGGCACATGACGGCCCGTCTGCAGTGGTCGGTCGGACTGTCCGTCGGGTTCCTGCAGACCCTTGTGTCCTGTATCACTCTCTTCTGAGTGAGTGGCGGGCCCGGGTTTCTTGCGTACCCACCCGTGACGAGCGGAGCCCGGATGCGAGGATGAGGCCGTCATGACTGTCGGGTGGGGTGCGCGCACGGTACGAGCCGCGGTGTTCGCGGCCGTCTGCGTGCTGCTCGCTGCCCTTGGACACGTACTCATGTCGGGCTCCACCGTGCCTTGGTGGACGCTGTCCGCCGGGTTCGCCGCCACGAGCGGAGTCGGCTGGACTCTGGCGGGCCGTGAGCGCGGACTCCCGCTTGTGGTGTCTGTCGTGGTCGTCGCGCAAGCAGCGCTCCACTCGGCCTTCTCGTGGGGCCAGTCGGCGGCGTCGGGATCCGGCACGGGCTCCGTGGCGCGGGACATGAGCGGCATGTCCATGGGTTCGATGTCCATGGACGCGATGGACATGGGCTCCATGGGCGGAGGCCACGCGGCGCACGCCGAGCATCTCGGCCACATGGCCCACGGCGCCGGCGGCTTGTCGTCGCCGGGCATGCTCGCCGCCCACACGCTCGCCGCTCTGCTGACCGGTCTGTGGCTGGCCTACGGCGAGCGTGCCGCGTTCCGTCTCCTGCGGGCCGTCGCCGGGTGGCTGGCCGCTCCGCTGCGACTGCCCCTCGTATCCCTGCCCGTTCCACCGCGTCGGCCCGGTCTGCGGCCGACGCGCGAGCGTGCCGAGCAGCGGATCCCGCGGCTGACGCTCACACACACGATCATCTCTCGGGGGCCTCCGGCCGGGACCGCTGTCATCTGAGACAGCCGGCTCCCCGAGGCCGTCCTGTCGGTTCCGCGTCTGTCGGTTCCGCGGGTCTGGCGGCCTCGGGCACGGGGCGTGCACGTCGTACGCCCTCATCCCACTCCCGTCCCGGGACTTCCCGCAGCGGGGAGCACACGCCCGGCGTGCCCAACAGGCGCTCGCAGGCGTGCCTCATCGCGGGATCGGTCCGGACCACCCGAGAAGGACATCAGGTGATCACTCCTGTCCTCCCCCTCCCGTCCAGGAAACGCGACGCGGGGCGCATGGCGTCCGATCAGCCCGTCGCGTGGGCGACGCCCGACGATCCGGCCACCGTCTGGGCTCTCGCCGCCCGCACCGGCGACCCTGACGCCGTCGACCGCTTCGTGCGTGCCCTGCACCCGGACGTCGTCCGCTACATCACGTACCTCTCCGCCGACCGCCAACTGGCCGACGACCTCGCACAGGACACCTTCCTGCGGGCGCTCGGCAGCCTGCACCGGTTCGAGGGGCGCTCGTCGGCACGCACCTGGCTGCTGTCCATCGCACGCCGCACGGTCGTCGACAGCCTGCGGTACGCCGCCGCCCGGCCGCGGACGGCCGACGTGGACGACTGGACGACCTGGGCCGAGCGTGCCCAGCCCAGCGGTCTGCCCGGATTCGACGACGGCGTGGCCCTGCTCGACCTGCTCGACGCGCTGCCCGCCGAGCGCCGCGAGGCGTTCGTCCTCACCCAGTTGACCGGGCTGCCTTACGACGAGGCCGCCGTGGCCGGCGGCTGCCCGGTCGGGACGATCCGCTCCCGGGTGGCACGGGCCCGCGCGACTCTCGTCGAGCTTCTTGACGACGCCGAGGGATCCGGGGCCCCCGCTGCCGTCGCCGCGTGACGGGAGGGGCGCCGGTCCCCCCGGGGTTCGCGGGACACCGACGCCCCTCCCGGCGTCCTCATGACCTGGCCACCGGAGCTCACCTCACGGGCACCGCCTCGACCACGGTCGCCCGGACGGCGACCTTCCCGCTCTGTTTGAACCACAGAAGGTACGGCACCTGCTGCCCTGCTTTGAGGACGGGTGGATCCAGGATCCCGACCATGAGTCCGCCCGGTGTCATGCGTACCGTGCCGCCCGCCGGAACCTCCACGGCCTTTACGGAGTCCGTGAGTTCACTGCCGTTCCGGCTCACCGTCCGGCGAAGGATACTGATGCCCAGTTCCGGCGAGTCCGCGTACAGCAGGGTGTCCGTCGACGGGCCGGTGTTGCGGATCTCGAAGTACGCGCGGGTGGCGCCGGAGCCGGCGGGTGCCGCGATGACGCGCGCGTCGACGACCCTGACCCTGGGCGGTGGATCGCCTGCCGCGCCGGTCGCGGCGTAGCCCGCCAGCACGGCCAGCGCACCGACGGAGGCGCCCAACGGCGGTACGACGGCCCACAAGACGTCGGCGAGCCGGGTGTTCCGAGTTCGGCGCGGCACGCGCGTCTGGCTATTCCGCTCCATGTGTCAGTGGTCGGGGCGCGGTCCTGTCTGGTTCCCCGTGCCTGCCGAGCCGACCGGTTCCGACACGGTGACGGCGGGAAGGACTCGTGCGGAGCTCGGTCCGCGACGGGGTGCCGGAGCTGCCGCGTTCCTCCGGCATCGCGGCGACCACGCTCGCCTTCTTCCACTCCTGGGAAACGACCCCCGATGCCACAGGCCCCGACCCACGCCTGGGACGCGTGCGCGCCGACAACGTCGTGACCGGACTGCGGGGCAGCGGCATCACCTACCCGCCCGCCGACCGGGACCTCGTCTTCCGCCACCTCGACCACTGCGTCACCACCGGCGCCCTGCCCGCCCCGGACGGGCAGAGAGGTCATCTGCCCACTCCCACAAAGTAGTTGGGATCATGCGGGAACTCATCGGCTTCGACTCCCGACTACTGCAACAGAGCCCGTCGCCCCACGGGCACCCCGCTGCAAGGAGCACGTATGTCGAAGAGACGGCCCGTCGCCATCGCCCTGGCCGGCGTCCTGTGTCTGGTCACGGTGGGCTGCGCCGATTCCTCGACCGACAGGGACAGAGACGCCGACGGCAAGCCGGCGGCGGCAGCCGCGAAGTCCGGCTACCCGGTGACCCTCGAGAACTGCGGGGACTCGGAGAAGATCACCGAGGAGCCCAGCCGGGTCGTCGTGATGAACGGGGCCTCGGTCGCCGAGGTCTCGACGCTCCTTGCCCTCGGCGTCCAGGACAAGATCGTGGCCAGTCAGCAGAGTTACGGCATGTCCGAGGTCGCGGGCCGCGCCGCCGCCATCAAGGCACTGCCCAACGGCGACGTCAAACTCAACGATGCCTACGACATCCCGCGCGAGGCGATGATCGGGCTGCGCCCGGACCTGGTGCTGTCGACGACGTCGTACGGCTTCGACGCGAAGAACGGTTTCGCGACCCGCGAGCAGTTGAAGCAGGCCGGCGCGAACAGCTATGTGTCCCCGCAGGGCTGCGACCAGGACACCACCAGGATGACGATCGCCGACAGCTACACCCTGCTGCGCGACATGGGCAAGATCTTCAACAAGCGCGGCGAGGCCGAGAAGATCGTCGCCGCCTCGGAAAAGCACATCGCCGAGGTCGCCGCCAAGGTGAAGGGCGAGAAGCGGCCCAAGGTCATGGTCCTGTTCTCCAACATGGCCATGGGCGGGAACGACTTCAGCTCGGTCGTCGCCGAGGGCATCTACAACGACATCCTCGCCAAGGCCGGCGGCTCCAACGCCTTCGAGAACGCCTCCAAGACCTCCTTCGCCGATCTGAGCAAGGAGAAGGTGGCCGCCACCGACGTCGACGCCCTCGTCGTCATCGGCTACAACGACCCGAACCCGGCGGCCTACGCCAGGAAACTGCTGAAGGAGTTCCCCCAGTGGCCGGCCGCGAAGAACAACAAGTACGTGGCACTGTCGGACTCGATGTACCTCGGCCCCAGCAACGACGTGGCGGTCGAGAAGATCGCCGAAATGCTGCACCCCGACAAGGCCTGAACGGCCAACACGGCCCCAACGGTCGTGGCCTGAACGGCCTGCGCCTGTCGCTCGCCGCAGGCGTGCTGCTGGTCGTGCTCGTCGCGGTCATGGTGGTGGCGGTGAGCATCGGCGCGGTCAACATCCCCGTCGGTGACGTGTGGGGGATCCTCCTTCACCACCTCACCGGCCAGGGCGCCACCACGGACCCCGCACTGGACCAGATCGTGTGGACCTTCCGGGCCCCCCGGGTCGCTCTGGCGGCCCTGGTCGGCGCGGGCCTGGCGGTCGCCGGGGCGGTGCTGCAGACCCTGGTCACCAATCCGCTCGCCGACCCCGTCGTCCTCGGCTTCTCCTACGGTGCCTCGCTGGGCGCGGTCCTGGTCATCACCCTCGGCGGTGCGGCCCTGGGAGGCCTGGGCGCGCTCGGCGTGTCCGGCGCGGCCTTCGTCGGCGCCCTGGCCGCTGGGGCCCTGGTCTTCGTCCTGGGGCAGCGACAGGGCCGGCTCGCCCCCACCAGGGTGGTGCTGGCCGGGGTCGCGGTCGGCTACGTGCTGCTCTCGATGAGCAGCTTCGTCCAGCTCCTGGCGACGCCGACCGAGCTGCGGACGGTGATGTTCTGGATGCTCGGCAGCGTCGCCGGTGCCCAGTGGAGCCAACTGCCCACCGTCACGGTCGTCGTACTGGCGAGCACGATCCTGCTGACCCTGTTCGGACGGCGGCTCAACGCCCTGCTCGCCGGCGACGAGTCCGCCACCGCCCTCGGCGTGGACGTCAACCGGCTGCGGGCCATCCTGCTCGTCATCAGCGCCCTGCTCACCGGCACGGTCATCGCCGTAGCGGGCGGGGTGGGCTTCGTCGGCCTGATGATCCCCCACCTGGTCCGCCTGACCACCGGCGCCGACCACCGCAGGCTCATCCCGCTGACGGCACTCCTGGGCGCCGTCTACCTCGTCCTCGTGGACCTCCTCTCCCGCACCCTCACCCGCCCCAACGAACTCCCGCTGGGCATCCTCACCGCCCTGCTCGGCGCCCCCTTCTTCCTGTGGCTGCTGCGCCGCAACAAGGGCCTGGACACCGTATGAAACTGACCGTGGACCAGCTCCACATCACCCTGGACCGCCGGCCCATTCTCCGCGAGGTGAACCTGGAGGCCGCCAAGGGCGACATCGTCGGGCTCGTGGGACCCAACGGCAGCGGCAAATCCACCCTGCTCCGCACGGTCTACCGCTCACTGCGCCCCGCCGGGGGAGTGGTCAGAGTGGGCGGCGACGACGTATGGGAGCTCTCCACCCGCACTGCCGCCCGCCGCACCGCGGCCGTCCTCCAGGACTCCGGCACCACCACCGGTCTGACGGTGACCGAGATCGTCGCCCTCGGCCGCACCCCCCACCACGGTCTGCTGGGCCGGGACGGATCCGAGGACCGCGAGGCCGTCGCCGAGGCGGTGGCGCGCTGCGGTGTCACCCCCTTCGCGGACCGGGACTACGCCACGCTCTCCGGCGGCGAACGCCAACGCGTCCTGCTCGCCCGCGCCCTGGCCCAGCGCCCACAGCTGCTCGTGCTGGACGAGCTCACCAACCACCTCGACATCCGTGCCCGGTTCGAACTCTTGGACCTCATCCGCAGTACCGGCATCACCACCCTGGCGGTCCTGCACGACCTCGACCTCGCCGCCCGGCTCTGCGACCACCTCGTCGTGCTCCACGACGGTGAAGTGGTGGCGGCCGGACCGGTCCTGGAGGTCCTGACGCCGGGCCTCCTTTGCGACGTCTTCGGCGTCCGGGGCGAGGCGGAACGCCACGCGGACGGCGTCGTCCGCATCACCTATGCCGCCCAGCCCCTCGCCGACGCCCGGGAGCCCGAGCCGGTGGATCGGTGACGCACACGTTCGCGCACGTGTTGTGCGGCTCGTACTGGCAGGCCATCCGGACGCCTGCCGAACGGCGCTCCACCGGCGCAGCCCGACGGGCCGCCGGTCACTGGGCTGCGGGCGTGAACTACAGCGAACTCGAGGCGGACATCCTTCAGTTGATCGTCGCAGCCACCGACGAGAGTGTCCGTACGTTCGCGCAGGAGACGGTCACTCGCCTGGTACGGCCGGAGCTGTTCCGCGATGCCGCCGAGGACGAACTCACGGCGGATGCCCGGGCGGCGCTCGTAGCTGCCTGCGCGAACATCCTGACGATCAGTGCCGCCGAGCTGCACGACAAGCTTGCGACGATCTACGACGGCATCCTGGGCGATGACGAGCTGGACACCGGACTCCTCACCGTCATCAGGGCGTTGGCGCACCGGCACAGCTAACTGGAGCAGAACCGGCGCGGGGAGCTCTACGAACTCGCCATCCGCTCCATCGAGAACGTCGAGCACGAGGTCTCCGCCGACTTCGACGACTTCCTCGCCGCACCGGAGATGTCCGCCGAGTACGCGCGCATCCGCCGACTGCTGGACCCCGGAGCGGGTCAGCAGCGCCGGACGACCCTCTCCATGTAGCCCGCCGAGGGGCCACCGCCTGCACCGGCCGTTGTGATGGTCGGATGCGGCGACGACTCGGGCTGTCCGCTCTCGCGACGAGGCGGTCAGCCGTGGCCGCCCAGCCCCGCGTCGCGGGCAGGATGGCCGGCGCCAGGGCAGTCATGGGGGCTCTGTGAACTTCCTGCAGGTGCATGGGACATGGTCGAGATTCCATGGGATAGTTCAGGTATCCAACATGGTGGCGAGGCAGCACGGGGGTGCGCATGGCCGACCGGTTCAAACCACTTACCGCCGACGATCCGAGAAGTGTCGGCGGATACGACTTACGCGCCCGGCTCGGCGCCGGCGGCATGGGCCGCGTCTATCTGGCCTTCACCCCGGGCGGAAGGGCCCTCGCCGTCAAGGTCGTACGGCCCGACTACGCCGAGGACGACGAGTTCCGGCGCCGCTTCCGCAAGGAGATCGACGCCGCGCAGCGCGTCCAGGGCCTCTACACCGCACCCGTCGTGGACGCCGACAGCGAGGCGGCGTTGCCCTGGCTGGCCACCGCGTATGTGCCCGGGCCCTCCCTGCACCAGGCCGTCACCGAGCACGGCCCGTTCCCGCTGACCACGGTGTTCCGGCTCCTGGCGGGTGTCGCCGAAGGGCTCACCGCGATCCACGCCTGCGAGCTGATCCACCGGGACCTCAAGCCCGCCAACATCCTGCTTGCCGACGACGGTCCGCGCGTCATCGACTTCGGCATCGCGCACGCCGCCGACGCCACCACCCTCACCAGTACGCATGTGCGCGTCGGCACACCCGCGTTCATGGCTCCCGAGCAGATCCGCGGACACTCCGCGAGCCCGGCCGTGGATGTGTTCGCCCTCGGCAACCTCGCGGTGTTCGCCGCGACGGGACGGACCGCCTTCGGCGAGGGAAACCCGGAGGCCATGTTCTTCCGGATCATCAACGAGGAGCCGGAGCTGGGCGGTTGCGATCCCGAGCTCCGCGCGGTCGTCGAGCGGTGCCTCGCCAAGGAGCCGGGCAAGCGGCCGTCCGTCGGCGAGGTCATGGAGTACGCACGTGAGCGGATCCAGGGCGAGACCGTGAGCCTCGCCGGGTCCTGGCTGCCGGACACCGTGGCGACCTCGCTCGCCGGGTACGGGACGGCCAAGTACACGAAAACCATTGAGACCAAGAAGGTGGCCAAGAAGGCAGAGGTCAGGAGAGAGCCGGGCGCCACCCGTAAGGCCGGCGACGCCAAGTCGCCCACAGGCGGCACCACGCCCCCTTCCGGGCAGGACAACTCGCTTCTCACCGGGATCGGTTGCCTGGCCGCCCTGCTGTTCATCGTGGTCGTCGCCATCGGCCCGCAGAAAGTCCTCGACTGGGTCAAGTCCGACGGCGAGCCGTCCGACTCGCCGGGTTACTCGGCCCCCAGCTACACACCGACGACGGATTACACATCCGGCACGGACACGGACACGGACACGGACGACGAGTCCACCGAGGAGGACACGACCGACCCCGGCTGCGAGCAGGCGTCCCAGGCGATCTCCTCGAACAGCGACACCTTCGACGACGCGTCGTCCGCCTCGCTGAGCGCGCTGGCATCGAACCTCGACTCGGCCGCGGACGCGGCGGAGGACTCCGAGGTGGCCTCCACGATCCGAGCCCTCGCCAACGACAGCCGGACCCTGAGCGACAGCGCGGCAGGGGCGTACTCCGCGCGCGACCGCGGTGACTCCACTCAGCTCGACACCTACCAGGAGGCCTTCAGCGCCGGGGTCGACCAGTGGGAGAAGGACGCGGAGACCTACAAGTCCCTGTGCGAGTGACGACAACCGGCCCGGCCGACGAGCCGCTCCGTGCTCCCCGGTCGCGTCGGGGAACACAGAGCGGGAGTGCATAGCCGGAGCGGAAGCTCAGGCTTTGCCCTGGAGCCGCCAGATCTGGTTCTTCTTGGTGCCGAGTGCGCCCGCGGAGTCGCAGGTCCACTGGTGGATCAGGGCCCGTGGCTGGGTGGAGACGTCCGAGACGTCGACGCACTTGCCGCTGTGCACGGCCACGAGCTGGTAGTCGTGGCTGTTGCCGAGTGCGGTGACGGGGTTGAGGGTGAACATCTGGTTGGTGCCGCCGTTGCAGGTGTACTGGCCGACGGAGGCACCCTCGGCCGTGGAAGCGCCCGCGACATCAAGGCACTTGCCGCTGAGCTCGTTGACGACGGTGTAGGTGTTGGTCCGGCCCGAGACCGGCTTGAGGTCCAGCATCTGCTGGTAGCCGCCTTCGCAGTAGTACTGCTGGTACTGCGTGCCGTTGGCGGTGCTCAGGCCGGTGTCGTCCAGGCACTGCCCGCTGTTCTGGCTGACGGCGACCGTGGAGACGGCGGTGTTGGACGGCGGCAGGAGCGTGACGGTGTAGCCGTCCTTGGCGTTGGACCAGGGGATGGACAGCGAGGCCGCGTTGTTGCTGACCGTCAGGGTGGTGTCGGAGATGGTCTCCGGGCCGGACACCGCTGCCCCGTTGTTGTACGGGACGCGCTGGACGACGGCACGGACCTTGCCGCTCTCCACCGTCGAAGTCGTGTTCAGGCCGGTGAGGTTGACGGTGACCGTGCCGGTGTTGCCGCTGCTGCCGAGCAGGATCTTGGCGTTCTTCGCGGAGTTGTCCTTGGTGGCCAGGCCGTCGGTGCCGGTACCCGGGACGAGGTTGACGATGTTGCCGGTCTGCGAGCCGTAGTAGCGGTACATGAACCACTCGCCGAGCGGCACGTACTGGCCGGCACTGTTCTTGGTGAGCAGATTGGCCTCGTAGTCGTGCAGGTTGGTGCCCGAAGCCCAGTTGCCGCGCAGGCCGTCCGCCCCGGCCCGCTCCAGACGGCCCATGAACCAGGCGCCACCACCGGGGGACTGCATGGACGCCGTGGCGTACTCGTTGATCTGGTACGGCCGGGAGTTGGTCAACCCGGCCGCGGCGAGGGTGGAGTCGGCGCGGCCCACGTCGGTGACCGGGTCGCCCGGCTCATCGTGCCAACTCCAGATGTCCGGGGCGACGTTGTTGGCCTTGGCGTACGAAAGGAACGTCTTCCACCAGGAGTTGGAGGAGTTCGGCTGACCCGCGATACTGGGCCCGACGATCAGCCGGCCCGGGAACGCGGCGCGGACCTTGGCGTAGAACCGCGACCACATCTGCAGGTACTGGGTCTGCGAGGCACCCCAGAAGCCGCTGCCGTCCGGCTCGTTCCACAGGTCCCACTGGACGGTCATGTTGTTGGCCTTGACGTCGCCTATGAGCTGGGTGACGAAGGCGTCGAACTGCGTCCAGTCACCGTTGTCGCCGGGCCAGCCCTGACTGGTGGTGCCGTCGGCGCCCCACAGGTCGTGCGGCAGCAGCACGAACGTGCCGCCGAGCGCCGTGGTCCGCTTGTACTGCGCGAGGGTGGACTTCCAGCGGGTCTGGTAGTCGGCGAGGCTGGTGGCGTAGCCCCCGCTGTTGAGCTGGGCGCCGCCGGCCCGCATGAGGTGCCACTTGATGTCCTTGAAGAAGTGGTCCTGGGGCAGCGAGCCGTCCGGGGTCATCCCGTAGATCATGCCGGAGGCGTGGTACGTGGGAGCGCCTCCGGCGGTGGCGAAGTCCACGGTGACGCCGGTGTCGGCGGCGTGCGAGGCGGTGGCCGGCAGCAGGCTCGCCGCCAGGGCTGCCAGCAGGACGGCCGCTGTGGAGAGTGGGCGTGGTGAACGCAGGCGCATGTGCGGCTCTTTCATCAGGGGAGGGGGAGGGAAGGGAGGGAGGCGGAGAGGGGGAGCTTCGTCCCCTACTTCTCAGCGAGCGGGGTGACGGCGATCCGGTCGATGACCGGCGCGTACGGCGACCGCTGGTCGTACTGGTTGTAGGTGTCGCCGTTGAAGTCGGGCAGCTCGTCCGCGGTGAACGTGAGCCGGTTGGTGCCCTTCTTCAGCGTGAGCGGGACGGTCAGGTCCCGGACGTTGCTGCCGTGGAAGGCCGTCGGGAACAGCACCCTGCGGGCCGGCCCGCCGTTGACCGAGCGGTTGGCGTCGCGTGGCGGGCGATCGGGTCGGGGTTGCAGTGGGTCGCGGGCGCCTGTTGGGCGAGCCGCGGTAGATGTCCGTCAGGTGGATGAAGACGTCCGTGCCGCCGGAGTCCACGAACGACGGCAGCGCCTCCAGGGCGTCCGCTCCCGGATGCTGACGCCCGTCCTGTGCCTTCGTGCGGCGAGGCCGCTACGGCGGCGGCACCGGTGCCCGCTCTTGTGCTGCTGCGTCTGCGTCGCACTGAGGTCTCCGTGAGGTGATCCGTCTGTTCTCGAATCGAACCGATTCGATCTCTCGCGAGCCGGTTGCCCCTGATGCAGCGCGGCCCCGCCTGGGCAAACGAGACGGCGAATGGGGCTGTATCGAACCGGTTCGCCGGAAGCTAGCACCCTTGGAAACGAGCCAGCAATACTTCTGACATCAATAGGGGTGCGGTTTCCTGTAAGCGTGCGCAAGGTATTGACAACCGTCGGAGGCGCTCCTACTTTCCCTTCATCGAACCGGTTCGACAACTGACTCGAACAGCCGGATCGAGAGTGAACCGGTTCGACTCGCTCGATGAAGGAGTGCCGTGAACATCGGTGAGATCGCCAAGAGGGCCGGTGTCTCGCGGAGCACCGTGTCCTACGCCCTGAGCGGTAAGCGCTCGGTGTCGGAGGAGACCCGCCGCAAGATCCAGCGGGTCATCGACGAGCTGGGCTATCGGCCCAACGCGAGCGCGCGTGCCCTGGCCAACGGCCGGACCAGCACTCTCGGTCTGGTCTTCCCGCCGGCCGGCAACCACTACACCGGCATGCAACTCGACTTCATCGGCAGCGTGGTGGAGGCGGCCGCGACCTTCGACTACGACGTGCTGCTCTCGCCGAGTGGCGTGGACAGCGACCGCTCCTTCCAGCGGCTGCTGGCCGAGCGGCGGGTGGACGGAGCGATCCTGATGGAGATCAGGCTGCAGGACGACCGCGTCGACCACCTCGTCGCCGAGGACTTCCCCGCCGTCTGCATCGGCCGCACCGAACACCCGGACAACGACTGGTGGGTCGGCCTGGACCACACCGCGCTGGCGGCTGCCTGCGTTCACCACCTCGCCGACCTGGGCCACCGAAGGATCGCCTTCGTGAACCGGCCCGAGCACCTGCTGCATGCCGGCTACGAGTCGGCGCACCGCGGGCTGGACGGCTTCACCAAAGCCGCGGCCGAACGCGGACTCACCGCACGGACGTACTGCTGCGGTGACGATGCCTCCTCGGGCCAGGCGTGTGTGGAACGGATCCTGCACGACGATCCGGCCACCACGGCGCTGGTCACGCTGAACGAGGCGGCCCTGGGAGGCATTTACCGGGGTCTGGCTGTGGCGGGCCGCCACGTTCCGCGCGACTTCTCCGTCACCGGCGTCGTGGCCGAGCGGTGGGCGGAGACGATGACTCCGCAGCTCACCGCGGCGGACGTGCCGGCGGAGGAGATGGGGCGCCTCGCCGTGGATCTGCTCGTCGAACGACTCGACCGTCCCGGGACGGCGCCTCGCCATCACCTGTTGGCTCCACCGATCTCCCTGCGCGCCAGCACCGGGCCCGGCCAGGCCCTCCCGAGCGCCGGTTGCGACGCGAACATCTGACCCCGAGCCCCTCCCAGTTCTGCGGCCCGTCGTCCCCGCGGACGATCCGCCGCCCCTTCACCGGCCCGCCCTGGCCGGCCGCCTGTCGACCGCTCCGCCGGCATGCCCTTGCCGACGCATTTCCCAACTCCCAACCTGCCGACATCACAAAGGAACGCGCCATGAACAGAGTTACCGGACGGCGGCTCACCGCCGTGGCCCTGACCGTCGTCGCCCTCGCCACCGGCACCACCGCCTGCTCGTCCGGCGGCAGTTCGTCCGCGAAGGAAGACGGCGGCGGCACGTACACCGTCTGGGATCCCTACCCGCAGTTCGCCAAGGGTTCGGCCTGGGCGAAGCTGCTGGACGGCTGTGGGAGCAAGGCCGGCGTCAAGATCAAGCGGACCGCGTTCGACACCAGCGACCTGGCGAACAAGGCGCTGCTGGCGGCCCAGCAGAGCAACTCCCCGGACGTGCTCATCGTCGACAACCCCGTGGTGTCGACCCTCGCGGAAGCAGGGGTTCTCACCACGACCGCCGACAACAAGGTGGACACCTCGAAGGTCGACCCCAACCTGCTCGCCGCGGGCCAGTCGGGCGGAAAGACGTACGGAACGCCCATCGGCGCCAACACCCTGGCCCTCTACTACAACAAGAAGGTCCTCAAGGCCGCGGGCGTCGACATCGCCTCGGTCAAGGACTGGTCGTCCCTGACGGCGGCCCTTGAGAAGACCAAGAAGGCGGGCAAGAAGGGCATCACCTTCTCCGCGACAGGCACGGAGGAGGGCAGCTTCCAGTTCCTGCCCTGGTTCTGGGGTGCCGGCGCGAAGCTCACCCAACTCGACTCCTCCCAGGGCGAGTCGGCTCTGTCCCTCTGGACCGACTGGGTGAAGAAGGGCTACGCCCCCAACTCGGTGCTCAACAACACCCAGACCACCAGCTGGCAGGAGTTCGCGACCGGCGACTACGCCTTCGCGGAGAACGGCACCTGGCAGCTGGCCAACGCCGAGAAGGCGGGCCTCGACTACGGGGTCCTGCCCGTCCCGGCCTCGGGCGGGGGCAACGCCGCGGCCCCGACCGGCGGCGAGTTCGTCACCGTCCCGGTCCAGGGCGACACCGGCCGCTACACCACCACACAGAAGCTGGTGTCCTGCCTGACCAGCACGGAGAACCTCTACCCCACCGACACCACGCTGTCCTACGTGGCCCCCACGAGCGAGGTGCAGGACAAGCAGGCGGCGGCCGACGCCAAGCTGAAGCCATGGGTCGAGGCGGTGAAGGCGGCCAAGGGGCGCACCAGCGACGACCTCGGCACCAAGTACCCCAAGATCTCCGAGCAGATGTGGAAGGCCGTCCAGTCCGCCCTCAGCGGCGCGAAGTCCCCGAAGGACGCGCTCAGTTCGGCGCAGTCAGCGGCCAAGTGATGTGGGCCCGATGAAGACGACACACCCGCCGGACCGCCGGCCCGCGCTCGACGGGCGCGCGGCGGCCACCGTGAACCCGCGCTCGACCCGCCCCACACCACGGCGTCGCCGCCCCACCTCCCAGCAGTGGGCCGCCTGGGGATTCCTCGCCCCGGTGACCATCTACCTCGCCCTCTTCTACGCCTATCCGCTCTACCGCAACCTCGACCTGAGCCTGCGCAACTACACCGTCCGCTCCTTCGTCCAGGGCGACGCACCCTTCACCGGCCTCGCCAACTACCGCACCGTCCTCGACGACCCGACCTTCGGCCCGGCGCTCACCCACACCGTGGTGTTCACCGCCGTCTGCCTGTTCTTCCAGTACGCCATCGGTCTGGCCCTCGCGGTCTTCTTCAACCAGCACTTCAGGCTCTCCGCGACGCTGCGCGCCCTGTTCCTGGTGCCGTGGCTGCTGCCGCTGATCGTGTCGGCCTCCACCTGGTCGTGGATGCTGAACAGCGACTCGGGCATCGTCAACGCCCTGCTGGGCGCGATCGGTGTCGACCCGGTGAACTGGCTGACATCACCGTCGTGGTCGCTGGCCTCGGTGATCATCGCCAATGTCTGGATCGGCGTCCCGTTCAACCTGGTCGTCCTGCACAGCGGTCTGCAGTCGATCCCCGCGAGCCTGTACGAGGCGGCGGCCCTCGACGGCGCGAACGCCTGGCGCCGCTTCTGGCACATCACCTTCCCGCTCCTGCGCCCGGTGTCCGCCATCACCCTCCTGCTGGGCCTGGTCTACACGCTCAAGGTCTTCGACATCATCTGGATCATGACCAAGGGCGGCCCGGCCGACGCGTCCACCACCTTCGCCACCTGGTCCTACCGGCTCGGCTTCGGCAACCTGCTGCCCGCCTTCGGCCCCGGTGCGGCCGTCGGGAACCTGCTCGTCGTCGCCGCGCTGGTCTTCGGCCTGGTGTATCTGAGGGTCCAGCGAAAGCAGTACGCCTCATGACCACCGCGACCGCACCCCGCCCGCGCGGGGGCCGCCGGAGCACCTGGTGGAAGACAGCCACGGGTCTCGTGCTCACCGGACTCATGCTCTTCCCGGTCTACTGGATGCTCAACGTGTCCTTCACCCGCGAGCAGGACATGCGCAAGAGCCCGCCGGACCTGTTCCCGGTGCACGGCACACTGGAAGGCTACCGGACCGTCCTGGACCAGCAGTTGCCCTACCTCGGAACCAGCCTGGTGATCGGTGTGGGCACGGTCGTGCTGACCGTGGCACTCGCCGCCCCGGCCGGCTACGCACTCGCCAAACTGCGCCCCCGGGGCGGCGGCCTGCTCAGCTTCCTCTTCCTGGTCGCACAGATGATCCCCGGCATCATCATGGCGATGGGCTTCTACGCCATCTACCTCAGCCTCGGCCTGCTCCAGTCCGTGCCCGGCCTGATCGTCGCGGACTCCACCCTGGCCGTCCCCTTCGCGGTCCTGATCTTCACCGCGTTCATGTCCGGCATCCCCGGTGAGCTGATCCAGGCCGCCCAGATGGACGGAGCAAGGGCCCTGCGCACCTTCTGGTCCATCGTCCTGCCCATGAGCCGCAACGCCATCGTCACGGTCTCGCTGTTCGCGTTCCTGTGGTCCTGGTCCGACTTCGTCTTCGCCAGCACCCTCGCCAACGGCGGCGCACACGAGCCGATCACCCTCGGCATCTACCACTACATCGGCAACAACAACCAGGAGTGGAACGCCATCATGGCCACCGCCGTCGTGGCCTCGCTGCCCGCCACGGTCATCCTCGTCCTCGCCCAGCGCTACGTCGCCGCCGGCGTGAGCGCCGGAGCCGTGAAGGACTGACCACCTCCTGGCAGACCACCGGCGACCCCTGCTCAAGAAACGAGTAACTCTGCATGACCGAAGTCCGATCCGGTCCGGCCTTCTCCGTCCACGACATCCCGTTCAGCACCCACGGATCCTGGTTCGGCATCTCCCCGGTGCTGGCGGAGAAGACGTACGCCGAAGATCTCCACCTCGTCTCCCACCAGAACGGCATGCACGCCGCCCTGCGCCTCGTCCCCCTCGACCCCACGACGGGCGAGCGGATCGAGACCCGCGTGACGGCGACCCCGAGCCTGCTCAGCTGGACCCACGCGAGCGGGCGCATCGACCTCGCCTACGAGTCGCCGCAGACGGTTCGTCTGCGCGGCACCGAAACAGGCCTGCGGATCACCGCGGCAGCGCACACCCTGACACCCTTCACCGGCACGTACTTCTTCCACGACCCGGTGGACGGAGCACACGTGTTCACCTCGTACGAGACCGGGCGCCGCTACCGGCTCACCGTCCGGTCCGGCGTCGTGCGCGAGGTCCGCGGCAGTCAGGCCCTGGGCGTCGCGGAGCGCGGCCTCACGGTCACCGCGGATGCGGACGGCACCTGGGAGGCCGCCGTCGAGGAGCTCGACAGCGCGCGTCGGCCCGCTACCTCCTCGGCGACGTTCGACGAGGTCGTGGCCGCGGCGGAGGGTGCCTTCGGCGCCTTCGCCGACGCGGTGGCACCCTGGCGCTCCGCCGCCACCCCGGCCGCCGAACTCGCCGCGTACGTCCTGTGGTCGGCGACGGTCGGCCGGGCGGGCCTGGTCACGCGGCCCGCGGTTCTGATGTCCAAGCACTGGATGGACAAGGTCTGGAGCTGGGACCACTGCTTCAACGCGCTCGCCCTGGCGCCGGGAGTGCCCGCGCTGGCCTGGGACCAGTTCTCGCTGCCGTTCGACCACCAGGACGAGAGCGGAGCCCTGCCCGACTCGGTGACCCACTCGGAGGTCCTGTACAACTTCGTGAAGCCGCCCATCCACGGGTGGGCCCTGGCCCGCCTGCGTGGACGTCTCAGTGAACCCCTCGACCGCGCCGAACTCACCGAGGTCTACGACAGGTTGCGGCGCTGGACGGACTTCTGGCTCACCGCGCGCCGGGCACCGGACGCTGCTCTGCCCCACTATCAGCACGGCAACGACAGCGGCTGGGACAACGCCACCACCTTCGACCCCGAACGCGTGGTCGTCACCGCCGACCTTGCCGCGTTCCTCGTCCTGCAACTGCGCGAACTCGCCTCGCTGGCAGGGGAACTGGGGCTCGCCGACGACGCGCGGAAGTGGACCCGCGGCGCGGAGGAGGCCCAGGCGGCCATGCTCGACGAACTCTGGACGGGGGACCGGTTCGTCACCCGGGGCGCCGACAGCGGTGACACCTGGGACAGTTCCAGCCTCCTCGACCTCATGCCGATCGCGCTGGGCGAGCATCTGCCCGAGAGCGTCGCCAAGACCCTCGCCGCCCGGATCGAGGCGCACCTGACTCCGTACGGACTGGCCACCGAGCTGCCCACCTCGCCGCACTACCGCCCCGACGGCTACTGGCGCGGTCCGATCTGGGCACCCGCCACGGTCCTGATCGAGGACGGCCTGCGACGTGGCGGTCACGAGAGGCTTGCGGACGAGATCAGCGCCCGCTTTCGCGGACTGTGCGAGTCCCACGGCTTCGCGGAGAACTTCGACGCCCTGACCGGTACGGGGCTGCGCGACCGCGCCTACACCTGGACCGCCGCCAGCTATCTTCTTCTGGCCGAAGCGCACGAACTCCGGCACAAGGCGACCGGGCACATGTGAGGGCCGCGCCCGGTGCCGTGTTCGTCGACACAGGGAGAGTTCGACGCATGAATGCGCCACCATCGCGACGTGGGGCGGAACGCTCCGAGGGATCAGCCGTCCGGATCGGCGCTCTCGTTCCGCTGACTCCACCGGGCTGGGTCGAGGCGGGCCGGCACCTGCTCGCCGGACTCGAACTGGCCGTGGGTGAAGTCAACGGGGCCGGCGGGATCGACGGACGACCGCTGGAGTTGGTGGTCCGGGACACCGCGGCCGATCCGCGGAGGGCGGCGGCGGCCGTGGACGAACTGGCCGGACTGGGCGTGGCGGCCCTGGCCGGTGAGTATCACAGCGTCGTCGCTCGCGCCGCCGCCGCGCGGGCCGACGCTCTCGGCCTGCCGTTCCTGTGCTCGTCAGCGGTTCTCGACGCGCTCACCGAGAAGCCGACGGAATGGGTCGCGCGCCTCCCCCCGGCGCAGTCGCACGGCTGGCAGATCTACGCGGACTTCGTCCTCGGCGCGGGCCACAGCCGTATCGCCGTGGCAACCCAGCCGAGTGTGTACTGGGCGTCAGGAATCCGCATCCTCCGGGACCACCTCGCCCCGCGCGGCGGCACCGTGATCGAACTCGACGCGCGGGCACTCGCCCCCGCTGCGGTGTGCGACGAACTTGTCGAAAACCGCGCGACGGCCCTCCTGCTGTTGGTCGGCTTCCCGGAGCCTGCCGTGTCGATCGTCAAGTCCGTCCGCCGCGACCGGCGCCTCGCCGACATCATGATCGGTGCTCCGGCCGGACAGCCGGAGTTCGCCGAGTGGTCGACGTCGCTGGGCGAGGACAGCGCCGCGATCCCGTTCCTGCGCTACCTGCCCGAGCGCCTCGGCCCACTCGGCACACGGGTCGAGACAGCCCTGCGCGAGCGGCTGGCCGAAGCGCCGTCCTTCGTCGCGTTCGAGGGCTACGACACGGTCGCGGTCCTCGCCGACCTGCTGCGTTCCCACGGCTCGGATCGGGCGCGCATCGCCGAGGCCTGGCCACGCGTGGCAGTCGAAGGCACCCGCGGGCAGATCCGGTTCTCCCGCACGCCAGGCATCAATGTGTGGCAGTGGGCCTGGGCGCCCACCCAAGTCGTGGACCGGGATCCGGCACGCCCCGACCGCTTCCGGGTCCGCCACGCCGGCTGAGCTCGACGCAGGCGTCAGGCATCGTGTTCGTGGTCCGCGCCGTCCTCACGCAGAGGTCCGTGCGGCGCGGCGTTCGGCGCCCAGGCGGGCGTAGTGGTCGATGAGTTCCGGGGCGTCCACGGCGGCGGGGTTGACGACCTGCTCGACAGCGGCGCCCTGGAGCAGACGCTTGACCGGGACCTCGAGCTTCTTGCCGGTGCGGGTGTGCGGGATCGCCGGGACCTCGATGATCTCGTCGGGGACGTGGCGGGGTGAGGCTCCGGTGCGGACGGCCTCGCGGATGCGGTCGCGCAGGGCGTCGTCGAGGGTCACACCGGGCGCGGGGACGACGAACAGGGGCATCCAGTAGCCGCCGTCGGGTTCCTCCGCGCCGATGACCAGTGCCTCGGTGATCTCCGCAAGGCGCTCCACGACGTCGTGGATGTCGGCGCTGCCCAGACGCACGCCGTTGCGATTCAGCGTGCTGTCGGAACGGCCGTGCACGATCACCGACCCGTGCCCCGTGACGGTGATCCAGTCACCGTGTCGCCAAATACCGGGATACGCGGAGAAGTAGGCGTCGTGGTACCGGTCGCCGTCGGGGTCGTTCCAGAAGTACAGCGGCATCGACGGCATGGGGCGGGTGACGACCAGCTCGCCGACCTGGTCGAGGACCGGCCGGCCCGCCGCGTCATACGCGGCGAGTGCCACACCGAGGTGCGGGGCCGACAGTTCTCCCGCCCAGACAGGCGTGTTGGGCGCGCTGCCCGCGAATCCGGAGACGATGTCGGTACCTCCGCTGATGGAGGCGAGCAGAGCGTGATCGCCGACGTGGTCGCGGACCCAGGGGTAGGCGGAGGCGGGCAGGGCGGAGCCCGTGCAGCCGACGACGCGGATCGACGACAGGTCGTGCGCGGACGGGTCGATGCCGAACTTGGCCATGCCCAACAGGTATTGGGGGCTGGTGCCGAAGACCGTGACGCGGTGCCGGGCCGCCAGTTCCCACAGGACGTCCAGGCGGGCGAAGGGGGCAGGGCTGCCGTCGTAGGTGCAGGTGGTCGCGCCGGTCAGGAGGGTGGAGGCGACCAGGTTCCACATCATCCAGTGGGTGGTGGTGTACCAGAGGAGACGGTCGCCGCGGCCGAGGTCGGAGTGCAGGCCGAGGGTCTTGAGGTGTTCGAGCAGGACGCCGCCGTGGCCGTGGACGATGCCCTTGGGCAGGCCGGTGGTGCCGGAGGAGAACACGACCCACAGGGGGTGGTCGAACGGAACGGCGGTGCAGTCCAGTTGTTCGGTGCGGTTGGCGGCGTCCTCCCACGGGACGACCAGCGAGGGGTAGTTGCGTGCGGGGCGGGGCAGGCCCACGTGATCGACCAGCAGGGTGGCCTTCAACGTCGGTAGCTCGGAGGCCAGTTCGAGGACGGCGTCGCGGCGGTCGTGTGCGGTGGCGTTGAACAGGTAGCCGTCCGCTGCGATCAGTACGGCGGGTTCGAGCTGTGCGAAGCGGTCGGCCGCGGCCTTGGGAGCGTAGTCCTGCCCGCATACGGACCAGATGGCGCCCAGGCTCGCGGCGGCCAGGAACGCCACGATGGCGTGCGGGGTGTTGGGAAGGTAGCCGACAACCCGGTCGCCCATGCCCACACCGAGGTCGCGCAGGGTCGCGGCGACGGAGGCGACCTGGGCGCGCAGCCGTTCCCCGGTGATCTCGTATCCCGAACCGGTCTCGTCGAGGGCGAGGATCGCCACGCCGTCGTCCGCGAGGTTGCGAAGGGCGTGGTGGGCGTAGTTGAGGGTGGCGCCGGGAAACCAGCGGGCGCCGGGCATCCGCTCCTCCTCCAGCACCCGGTCGTACGGGGTCTCCGCGTCGATGTCGAAGTACTCCCACACCGCGCCCCAGAACCCTTCCAGGTCGGTGACCGACCAGTGGTGCAGGGAGGCGTAGTCCGGGTGCACGGCGACACCCCGCTGCCCGGCCGCCCAGCGGGCGAAGTCCACGATGCGGCTGGAGGCTGCGACCTGTGGATCGGGAGTGAAGAAGGGGACCGGATTCGTGGTGTTCATCGCGTCGTGCTCCTCAACAGGCCGTCCTCAACAGGGTGTTGGGAAAGCCGCGGGCTTCGGGTGGTGTGCAGCAGGGATGCCCAGCCGGCGGTGTCAGTGAAGTCGCCGCCGCCGGGCGGGACGACGTCCATCACGACCCGGTCCGGCCGCAGCAGTACGGCGTCCGCCCGCCCCTCGCGCAGCCAGGTGGCGAGGTGGCCGTCGTCGCCGAGGTCAGCCACCAAGACCGTCCGGGCGCCGAGGCCGTCGGCGACCGACCGCAGTGCGGGCGGGACCGGTACGGCGGTCAGCACGGCGAAGGAGCCGCCGAGCAGTTCGTCGAGGCGGGTGCGCCGACCGTCGACGGTGACCCACGGCTGGGGGCAGAAGGTGCCCACGAGACCGCGGCCGCCCCAGCGCCTAGGGCGTCGCACCAGCGGCCCGCCTTTCAGGGCGGGACTGAGATCGCGGGCGGCCGCCGTACTCAGGCCGGGGACCCGGACCGCCGCGCTCAGGACGCCCCGGCGAAGCGTGGCGGCGCCGTCCTGGCCCCCGGTCATGGCCCAGCCCATCGCGACCGCGAGCCGTATCGCATGACGTGCGTGCGGTTTGCGCTCGCTCTCGTACGTGCCCAACAGCCGCTCGTCGGCGCCCTGTTGGAGGACCCTCGCCAGCTTCCAGGTCAGGTTGTGGGCATCGCGCAGCCCCGCACACAGCCCTTGCCCGATGAACGGCGGAGTGAGGTGTGCGGCATCCCCGAGGAGGAAGACCCGGCCGCGGCTCCAACGGTCCGCGATGCGGGCCCGGAAGGTGTACGGGGCCTGCCGCACCAGTTCGAAGTCGGTGCCGTGCGCGAGGTCCACCCAGGGAGCGATCAGCTCCCGCAGCCGCTCGTGATCCAGCGCCGAGTCGTCCTTCAGCCGGAACTCCCAGCGGTAGCGGTCCTCGCCGACCCGCATGAACGTCGCGGGCCGCTCGGGATCGCAGATCTGCTCGACGCCTTCCCAGCAGCGGACCGGGAGGCTGGTGCGCACGTCGACGACCGTCCAGCGTTCCTCGAAGCGCAGGTCCTCCCAGGCGGCGCCGATGGCGTCGCGGATGAGGCTGCCCGCGCCGTCGCAGCCAAGGACGGCATCCGCCCGCAGCACGTGTTCACCCTTGTCGTCACGGTAGGTCACGTCGACCGGACCGTCGCCGTCCCTCTCCTGCTCGATGCCGACGACCTCCACCCCGCCACGCAGCTCACACTCCGGGGTGCGGGCGAGGGCGTCCCGCAGCACCTGCTCCAGGTCGGGCTGGTCGAACATGCTGGTCTGCGGAAAGCCGTGGTCACCCTGCGCGGCGCGCGGGAACTCGGCCATCACCCGGTGCCGGGCGTCCAGCAGCCGCAGCCCTCGCGCGGGGCGGGCGATCGCGGCGAACTCCTCCTGCACCCCCGCGGCCTGGAGGATGCGGCGCACCTCGTCGTCGGTGGCGACGGCGCGGGGCAGCGGGTAGACGTCGTGGTGGCGGTCCAGGACGACGGTCCTCACGCCACGCCGGGCCAGCAGGAGCGCGGCGGTCACACCCACGGGTCCGGCTCCGACGATCACCACGGGTACGTTTCCCGGCCCGGGCGCGGTGTCCCTTGGCGATGCTTCCCGTGGTGCGGTGCCTTGGTCGGCGGTCATGTGCGGCTCATTCCGGGGATCGGTTCGCGTCGTTCAGTTCGCGTCGGTGACGGGTGTGCGCTGCTCGCCCAGATCGATCCGCCCGTCCTGCGTGGCGATCGTCGCGGTGATCAGGTCGCCCTGGTGCAGGTAGCGCGGGTTCTTGGCCTGGCTCTTGAAGAACGCCTTCCACTTCAGCGCCGGCGGCAGAAGCGCCCCGATCTTCTCGACCACCTTGGGCGGTGCCTTGAGAGCCGTGCCGCCGGGCGTGCCGGTCAACAGCAGGTCACCCGGGTCGAGGGCCTGGAAGCGGGCCAGCAGGGTCAGCGCCTGCGCCGGGCGGACGATCATGTCGGCCGGAGTGCGGTCCTGACGCAGGTCGCCGTTGACGGACAACTTCAGCCGCAGGTCGAGAAGATGGGCGAAATCCTCCGGCTCCAGGACGGCCAGGTACGGGCCGGTGGGCGTGAATGTCGGGTACGACTTGCTCTCGTAGAACTGCGTCCTGGTCAGCTGTACGTCGCGGGCGCTGACGTCGTTGGTGATCACGAGGCCGGCGACGTACGACGGCAGGTCTCGCTCCTCGACGACCGTGCCGACCGGGAGGGGTGCACCCATGACGAGCCCGAGCTCGATCTCGTAGTCCAGGAACTTCACGTGCTGCGGGCGGACGATGTTTTCGTGCGGAGCGCTCACCGAGCCGGATGCCTTGCGGAAGAAGGCGGGCGGGATGTCGCCGGTGAAACCCGAATCGCGGGCGTGGCTGCGGTAGTTGACCATCTGTGCGACCACGCGGCAGGGGGTGGTGACCGGGGAGAGGGCGACCAGACCGGCTACGGGCGTGCCCGCCTCGGCCGAGACGGCGGCCGCGCCGACGGCGGTTCGGTCGGCCAGCAGTTCGGCGGTGGTGACGGCCTTGGTGTCGATGCGGACGGCGCGCGCGTCACGCACCACCCACCAGCCGTCGGTGGTACGCAGGACGTTGGTGCTCATGTCGGTGCCTTCGTCGGGGGAGGGTCAGGGGTCAGGAGTTCGCGGCCTTGAGCAGGCCGAACAGGCGGGCGGGGTCCATCTCGTTGTCGCCGCGCAGGGCCTGGACGACCTCGCGGACCCGGCGTGGGGAAGGGCTCGCGCCGAGGAAGTCACGGGTGGCCGGCGGGCCCCACTGGGCGAGGCCGCTGGTCGACATGGGGGCCCAGCCGGGTGCGAGGTCGCTGGAGAACAGGTCGCCGTCGGCGAAGTGCTCCAGCATGAAGTGGTCGGGGTCGCGCCAGTAGTCGAAGAGCTGACTGCCCTGGATGTGCCGTCCGATGCCCCAGCTGCGCTTGTAGCCGCGCTCGTTCAGGTACTCGCCGCCGGCGGCCATCGAGTCGAGATCGGTGACCTGGTAGGCGGAGTGGACGTAGCCGTTGCCGGGGCCGAGGTGCATGGCGAGCGTGTGGTGGTCGACTGCCCGGCTGCCCTGGTCGCAGCGCATGAACGCCATCGTCGGGCCGCGGTCGCGCTGTCCGTCCAGGAACAGGAAGTCGGACACGATCATGCCGAGGGTGTCCAGGTACCAGTGCAGGGCGCGGGCGAACACCCGTGTCTCCAGGACCACATGCCCCAGGCGCTGGATGCGGGACGGCTCCCGGGGCGGGCGCTGTGTGACGTTCGTACGGCGGTGGTCCGTGCCGAAGTTGAGGAGCGGCGCGAGTTGTTCGGGCAGGGCCGGCAGTTCCTCACCGCAGTGCGCCACAAGTACGGGGAAGCCGGAGGGGTCGAGCAGGGCGACGGCCCTGCCGCCGCCGGGGACGTCCGCGTTCCGTACGTCGGACCCTGTCGCCCGGGCCAGTCGGTCAAGGTCGGCCCGCTCGGCCGCGCGGAACACGGGGCCGATGAAGCGGGAGGTGCTCCCGCGCCGGATCACCATGCACGGTGAGCCGGCGAAGGTGCCGCGCAGCCACAGCGCACGCTTCGTGCGGGCGGCGATCCCGAAGCCGAAGTCGCGGGCGAACACCTCGGCGCGGTCCAGGTCCGGCTTCTCGAACTCCAGCCAGGCCAGGTCCGCCACCTTGATCAGGGGGTTTCGGGACCGTCCGGGGTGTTCGCCGCGCCGCGCCCCCTGTTCGCTGTGGAGATCCTGATGGGCCGTCCTGGCGTCCGTGACGCCGACTGCGGTGACGCGGGTTTTGGACATGGCGTCCTCCAAGCACATAGCCGTAATGATGAAATCATCAATCCTGACTACTCCATCGTCAACACCTGAGTCGAGATCGATGATGAATTCATCAGATGTGTACTGATTGATTCATCAGAACTGTGGCGGCGAGGGCTCTCGTGAGTAGACTCGCGCGTATGTCGACGTCAGCCCCACCCGGTAACCGTTTCGAACGGCGCCGCGCCGAGACCCGCCAGGCGCTCGTTCGCTCGGCCCGGCAGATCCTGGCCGAGACCGGGGACACCAGCGCCAGCATCCAGGCCATCGCGGAGCGCGCCGATGTCGGCTTCGGCTCCTTCTACAACCACTTCGAATCAAAGGCGGAGTTGTTCGACGCGGCGGTCGCGGACGCCCTCGAAGAGCTCGGGCAGACCTTCGACGAGCATCTGCGGGGCATCGACGATCCGGCGGAACTCGTCGCGGCGGGCTTTCGCCTCAGCGCGCGCCTGGCCGATTCCCGGCCCGAGCTGATGCAGGTGCTGCGCCACCGCGGCCTCGGCCACATCCACTCCGACTCGGGCCTGGCCGTGCGCGCCGCGCGTGACCTGGAGGTCGGCATCGCCTCCGGCCGTTTCGCCATGGCCGACCCGGCCATTGCCGTGACCGCCCTGGGTGGCTCCCTGCTGGCGTTGGTGGAGCTGCGTTTCGCCCGCCCGGATCTCGCGGGGGACGAGGCAGCCGCGAACCTGGCCGAGATGCTGCTGCGCATGCTGGGCGTCCCCGCGGAGGACGCCCGTGACGTCGCGCGGCGCCCGCTGCCCGACCTCGACTGACAAGGTGCTGACCGCCGTGCCCAAGCCTGTCGTCCGCGAACCGCTGCGAAGCAACTCGCGCTCCAACCGTGTCCGCATCCTCGCCGCCGCCCGGCAGGAGCTGGGCCGGAACCCCGACGTGACCCTGGAGGAGATCGCACGGGCCGCCGGTGTGGTCCGCCGTACGCTCTTCGGCCACTTCCCGGGGCGCGCGGCCTTGCTCGACGCTCTCGCCGAGGAGGCTTCCGAGGCGCTGCGCGGCATCGCGGTCCGGGCGCCCGCCCCCGAGGAGACACCGCAGCACGCCCTGGCCCGCTTCGTCCTGTCGATCTGGCCCGTCGGAGACCGCTACCGGCTGCTCCTCGCGCTCGCCCGCCAGGACCTGGGCACGGAACGGGTGTCCGAGATCCTCGCCCCGGCCCGCAACGAGGCCACCGCCATCCTTGAGCGAGGGCAGGGCGCGGGCGTGTTTCACGGCCACCTGCCGGCACCGGTGCTCAGCGCCGCCCTGGAAGCCCTGACCTTGTCGCTGCTGGAGAGCGTCAACGCGGGGACCTGGGAGGACGACGGGACGCGGACCGCGGTCGCCACGCTGGTCGCGGCGGGCGTGGCGGAGCAGTCGGCGACCGGGATCGTCAAGGACGTCGCGGCGGAGATGCGGGCCGAATCCTCCGACGGCTGATTGCGTCCCCGGCACTTCTGGGGAGTCACGTGGCCGACGAGGCCGGGCGGAAGGTGACCTGCGTACCCGTGAAGCGCGCGTTGATCCCGTTCCCCGTGGTGGCGACCGACCTCAGGCGCAGTCCCTCGGGGATGTTGCGCAGGGGGACGGGTTCTTCCAGGGCCTTGTCGAGCAGCGCCTTCACGGGAGGGATCAGTTCGCCCCGGGTGGCGCGGATGTCCGTGAAGGCGATGCGATTGCCGCCGGCTGCCGAGACCGCGGTGCTCACGCTCACGTCGCCGACCAGCGGCAGACTGACGCGCACGTCGATCCGGCCCGGCCCGTCACCCTGCGAGACCTTCAGGCCGAGCGCGTTCGACACGTCCTCGTACGACAGGAACGCGGTCGCGGCGACACTGCGCGCGTGAGCCTCCTCGGCGCTCCCCGAGGTCTTCAGTCCGTCGATTCCGACGGTCAGTTTCGTCACCGGCAGCGGTCGGGCCGTTCCGCTCGCCGGGATGTCACGCGCGGTGATGTCGACGTGCCGCAGGCTGCCCCCAGCCAACTGTGTCAATACGGGAAAGCCGCTGACGTGCACCGAAGACCGGTCCGGAGTCCCCATGCCCTCCTGAAACGCCTCGGCCGTACGGCTCTGTGCGCGGGCGGCGGCAACCCGGTCGACGACGACGGCAGCCACCAGCAACGCCACCAGGGACGCCGCGGCGACGATCCTGCGCCGCCTCCGGGGGGCCGGGGAGCTCACGTACACAGCGGGGTCGCTGTAGTGCATCTCGCCCACGGGCTCCTGGTGATGCCGGGACTGGTACATGGCTTTCCTCTCGGGAAGTGATCTCCGGCCGGGCGATCGCGGCGCCGAGCCGGTCTTGGAGGGGGTTTCCTGGCGTCGAGGCGCTAGGGGGTGTTTTGAAAGTCCCGCACAGCACCCGCGGCGCCCGGCACGCACCCTCGCCGCACCGGCCGAAGCCCCAAGTACGTCCAGTACGAGGGCCTTCGTCCGGCACGCCGAGGGCACGCACCGAAC